>JAGMCJ010000159.1 GCA_023129265.1 Thermoplasmata archaeon
GGGAATGCGAAAGTGAACGTGCTTCCGCCATCGTGCACGACCTCGACAGGTGCGATTGCAGTGGATATTATGGCCCCGACCATAATCACCAGGTAGAAGATGTACGCGCTCGGGAATTCCTTGCGGAGATTCCTCAACAGGTCCCTCGCGCCCTTCAGCTCGGGGTTAGCGATGACAACGGCGAAAGCTCCAGCCGCTATGGCCATGAGCAGGTCGAAAGTCGCCTGAATCTTCTTGCTCACGGTCACGAGGTTTCCCATATCCGACTGGGCGATTGACGTATAGATGAAAAGGTGAGCGGAAATGGCGCATACGAGGAAGAGGATCGACAGTATAAGTAGGGACTTGTGAAAGGCCTTCATCGTCTTTTGCCTAAGCAAAGCGATGACTATGATTACCGACATGGTCAAGGCCGCGAAGGCAGTGACATACTGGAATATTTTACTACCTCCATCTAATGCTATCTGGTCGTTTTTCCACGCGCTTCGCGCCTTAAAAATGGTGCCGTTGCCGTTATCTATAATGATAATCCAGGATGTCCTGGGCAGAGGAGCGTTCTCACTCTCAATAGAGATAATCAATTTTGATTTTCGTTCGAGAATATTAATCCGTTTCCATTCGAATTGTGCACTTCGAGGCCGTCCGGGGAGATACCGATTTATGGCACAGAGAACTGTTGAACTCAGCTCCAATGATGTTGACGTATTGTCGGACATTGTGACCAAGCTCGGAGGTTATGCCAAGGGCCTCCTTGATGATCTGAACCTTGGAATCAGCAAGTCGAGGCTCGCGTGGCACATCGATGAGGTCCACCGCAACCTCACCAGGCTCAGAGAGTCGAACGGAGGAAGGACACTGATTCTACGACCGCCGGGACTGAACCACAGTCCCATGTTGGACAACATGGGAGACACGTGGAACTACACACAGACGCTCAGATTCGCGGCAGGCGCCACCATGATATCGCAGAGGTACCAGCGGTTCATGTCCGCGGAGAACCTGAGAAGGTCCATGCTCGCGAAGATACTCTACAAGTGCCAGACGGGGATACTGGACGATCTCGTTGACACGCACAGGTACTCCTACATCGAGGCGAAGGACCTCTATCACCACGTTCTATCCTCAATGACTGACCCGGACTTCGAGATGAACGCGTTCAAGAACAAGCTGACGTCGATGATGAAGCAGGAGCAGCTGGGCCTGTTCGACCTCGTGACGGACATCACCGCGAGCTTCAACGAGATGTTCGTCGAATCGCCGCACGGCCACGAGCTCTTCTATCAGATGGATGTCCTGGACGAGAGGGTCACGCTGGGTCAAGCACTGACCATGTTCCAGAAGGAGGGCTCCCTGGACACGAACAAGATCAGGAGGATCGCCTCGCGCTTCTACGCGCCTTCGGACGACCTCGAGTGGTATGACCGCGTGGCGAACTACGTGAGCGGGGGGACCAGGTACAACCTCATAGACATCTCGTTCTGCGAAAGACACCTCGACCTCAGCCATATCAATATGCTCTTGGAGGGGTGGTACTACTACGATGTGGTCATCGTGTACCTCAACAACATCGTGCACATATACCAGGACCTGAAGGAGGGCATAGCGAACCTGTCGCTGATATCCCTGCGGGAGGAGGAGGTCTGCGATCTCAAGACGCTGGGCGGGTACAATCCTCGGCTGACGATGAACGACTATTCCAGCCATATACGCAGGCTCGCCGGATACGCCTCGAGGGCTCTGGAGATCGTGACACACGGTTACGAGGATGAGACGCTCTACTACCCGTTCATTACGGTGATGATGCCTGTGGTAATGATGGCCGACTGGATCGGGAAACAGGACTCCTTCATAGGCCTCTACCTGGACGAGCTATCACCGGCCCTGCAGAGAGTCGCGGCGGACGTCGAGGAGATCGCGCCCGAGGCCGCCGAGGCGGTCGTCTAGTTCTGTATCGTCCACGCCGTGTCCGAGGAGACCTTTATCCAGCATCCTCTGCCTGGTTCCAGGGACTCGTTCGAAGCGTATTCTCTCAGGTAATATGGCGGCCCGCTCGCATCGAACCCCTCGACGGAGACGTATGGAACTCCCGCCAAAGCATCGCTCGCGAGCCTCGTCAGCTGGGACTTGGAAACGTTCGCCACTATGGCTGCGATCACTGGGTCATATGCGGTGGGTTCCTCCTCTGAGGGACTGGAGACGACATCGCCCGTCCCGCCGAGAATCACCGCAAACACAGAAAGAGACAATACAACGAGTATGCTGGCTATCTTCTTGCCCACGGCCATGAACAAGCCTCCTCGGTACAGGCATATCAACGTCCACATCTTATTTGGAACTGCCCCCATGGAAACCATTAAGAAGTCGTCAGTCCAATGTATTCCAAAGAGATGGCTGAGATCAAGAACCGAGAAGAAATCCTCAGAGCACTCGCCAAGAAATACGAAAAGGACCCGAGCGGCTGGTCGGTCCTCGTCAGGGAGAACAGGTCAGGCTACTCGGACTTCCTCATCTCCACGGCGGACGAACTGTGGCAGATGAAGGTGGACAGCCTTTACAGGCCGGACGCGAAGGCAATGGGGATGAAGGTCGGAGGAAAGAAGGAAGCGCGCAGAATCGTTTCTGACTCCGCGCCGACGTTCGGGTTCCGACCCATGCCCGCGGGCATCCTCGAAGGGTTCCTCGGCGGGGACTTCGGGCGTGAGGAGTTCGCCAGGACTATCGACAGGGTGCTCAGGGAGAGGCCCGTAAGGCTCAGCGAGATCGACTCTCCGGGCGTGATTCAAGGCCCGATCCAGTTCGGATGGAAGGGGTACCTCTCGGACAAGCAACAACTCCTGGACGCGAAACTGAAGAGGAGTTTGGACAGGATGCTCTTCAAGGAAGGGCTTGGCCTCGGCTACGCGTGAGATAGGACATAGGACCAATATGCTTATATAGCCACCAACAGATTTCCAAGGCAGTTCCGGGACGCGAGCGGCCTTGGGTGGAGGCACAGGAACACAGAGGGAGAGAGACGCCGGACACTATTGTTGTTAAGCTAAAGATATGCCTAGTCGGCGATCCCGCCGTCGGGAAGACCAGTCTGGTCCGACGGTACGTGAAGGACCAGTTCAAGGACGACTACCTCAAGACCGTGGGGGCGAAGATAGCCAAGAAGACGCTGACCATTCCCTGGAATGGAACTGAGATCAGAGTGGACATGATACTGTGGGATATCGCTGGCCTTGGCGGAACGGATTCCGTTCTCAGGAGGGACTACCTCGTCGGGACTCAAGGCGTGCTGGCGGTATGCGACGCCACGGACGACAAGACGGTTTCTGGTGTGGCCGACTGGGTTGAAGCGATCCGGGAACTGGCGGGTGACGTTCCCGTGCAAATCGTCATCAACAAGGCCGACGCGTGCGACTCGGACTCTCCGGGGGTATCGATGAATCTCGATGGAAGCGTCTCCTACATACGCGCCAGCGCCAAGACGGGTAACAACGTCGAGAGGGCATTCTACGACCTGGCAAGGAACATCGTCCTCGAGAGAATGGCCCAGAAGATGGCCTCCCCAGAAGGCAGGTCCGCCCTCCGTCCACAAGCTTAATAGCGAGTAGCTCCATTCTTTTCTTGTATCACATGACCGCGGTCCAGATGCGCTCGAAGATCGTCCTTTATCTCCTCGTTGCGGTTCTTCTCATATCTCCTTCCCTGAGCGGGGGCGATGATCCCGGGCGTGATGTCACGCCCTCTTCGACCTTTCGGGCGGGAACGAGATCGGCGCTCTCGGATAGATTCGCCGAGATGGTGGACTACAGCGACGTGATGGTCATCAGGAACCTGAACTCCCAGACGTCGATGGATATCGCGGACTACTTCACGAATCAGAGAGGAATCCCTTGGGAGCGGGTCTGCAACGTGACAATAGCCCCCACCGAAGTCATCAACCGCCTGACATTCGCCGACCTGAGGACGCAGGTCGAGGACTTCATGGTCACAAACGGCCTCGTTGACACGATAAACTACATCGTCACGACCAAGGGCGTCCCGCTCAAGGTCTCCGACTCATCGCTGTCCCGCGCCTCCGTCGACTCCGAGCTGGCACTCATCAACGACAACTACAGCGGCTCGATAGGCAACGAAAGCTCGGTCCCGAGTCCGTACTTCAACGTGTCCGCGCCCTTCTCGCACGCGGATTACCACTTCTACATCGTCACGAGGCTGACCGCCTACACGAAGGAGGAGGCGATGGGGTTGATCGACAAGGCCACGCTCGCGATAGGTAGGAAGGGGACGTTCCTCTTGGACACGGACCCGCGAAAGGGCGGCGGGTACGAGAAAGGCAACAAATGGATGATCAACGCCGACTACATCCTCCAGCAAAAGGGATTCAACGTCATCTTGGACCAGACCAACGACTTCCTGACGAACTACTCCAACATCGCAGGGTACGCGAGCTGGGGCAGCAACGACGGCAGCTGGTCCTGGGCGGAGAACCTGAACGCTGGGTTCGAGGCGGACGATGACTTTGACGGCGTTCCCGACAACTGGTTCATTGAGGACGTCTCCGGAACCGCCAACGTGTCTAGGAACAGCACGGACGTGCGCTCAGGCAACTGGTCGGTTGAAATCACACGGCCCACCGCAGACAACGAGCACACTACCGTCGTTCAGAACTTCACCGCGGAGCCGGACAGGCGGTACTTCATCCGCGGGTACGCGAACCTCTCGGGGGTGTCCGCCGGGCACGGCGTGTTCCTTCAGATCAGGATTCTCAACGATGCTGGATTCCCTGTGGCGGTCATGAACGGCTCCGCCAGGACCGGGACCACCGCCAACTATGTCTCCCTCGGGCAGGTCAAACTGGAGCCCAGGAACGAGTCCAATATACAAATCGCGGCCGTCTTCTCCAAATCGAGCGGCACGGTCGTGTTCGACGACGTCATGCTCATAGACGTCAAGCCGCACAACCAGTGGATCCCCGGTGCGCTGGCGGAGACGTACGTCTCCACGGGCGGGAGGAGCTTCACCTACGGGACCTCCTACGGCCAGTCCCTTGTCGCCGACCTCCTGAGGGACGGCGTCACGGGGCTCAAGGGCTACGTGTACGAGCCCTACCTGAGCGCCTGCGCGCACCCGGATATCCTATTCAAGGCGTATACTGAGGGGTACACGCTCGCGGAGAGCTTCTCAATGGCATCCGAGTACAGCCTGAGCTGGATGGACGTAATCATCGGCGACCCGAAGCTGGCGCC
The DNA here is from genome assembly GCA_023129265.1 of Thermoplasmata archaeon. GTDB lineage: Archaea > Thermoplasmatota > Thermoplasmata > RBG-16-68-12 > JAGMCJ01 > JAGMCJ01. The sequence continues at coordinate 5,238 of JAGMCJ010000159.1, forward strand.
GTACAATGCGAGCTACCTGCCGGACCTGAGCCTGAACGACAGCAGCGTGTGGTTGGACCCGAGCCCGGCGATGATGAAAGACTGGATCGACATCGTGGCCGACGTCTCCAATCTCGGTGAGTACCCAGCCACGGATGTGACCGTCTCCTTCTACGAGGGCGACCCCAGGAGCGGGGGCACACTTCTCGAGAACAGGAGCTTGGATGTCCTTCATGGCTCGGTAAACACCACGTCGGTGACGCTCCAAATCGCGAACCTGACGCTAGGCGAACATCAGTTCTGCGCGCACGTGGACTCGCCTGACGAGTATCTCGAGACGGATGAGTCCAACAACATCGCCTGCGCGAACATCACGCTCGTCAGTGTGCATCTGAACGCGGGTTGGAACCTCGTCTCAATCCCCTACGTGGGGACAAATCGCAGCGTTGAGGCGGTCCTGGATTCCATCGACGGGAAGTACGATACCATTAGGCACTACAACAGCTCGGTGATCGCAGACCCGTGGAAGACGTTCAAGGCGGGAAGGGACCCCTCGCTCAACGAGCTCAGGTGGATTACGAACGAAATGGGATTCTGGATTCACATGAAGACGGAGGCGGACATCGTGGTCGGCGCGGAAGAGCTGCCCACCACGTGGGTCAGGTTGAAGTACGGCTGGAACCTCGTAGGTTATCCCTCCTTTTCTGATCGAACTATTCAGGATTCCCTGGCGGGGGTTCCGTGGACGCGGATAGAGGGCTTCGACCCGCTCGCGACGCCCCATCACCTGAAGGTGCTCTCCCCCACCGATGTCCTGTCACCGGGGACGGCCATCTGGATAAAGGTCACCCAGGACTGCTGGTGGCTCGTGGACGGCTGACTGACCTAGCCTTGGACGACCCACGTTGCGTTCGCGGAGACTTCGAACCAGTATCCCTGGAACGACTGCAGTGTGTCAAGCGCGGAGTACCGCCTCAGGAAGTGCGGCGGACCGCCGGCCGGGCCTTCGACCCGCTGGAGCGGCATGCCCGCCATGAGATCGGCGACATCGGCCTGGATGAAGGACGGATAGCTGACCAGATTCCAGCCCTCGCGGAGCTGGATCGTAGTCTGCACGGGGACCGCTCCCGCCAGAACGAAGTGTGAATCCTGCGTGACGTTGACCCAATACCCGCTCGTGTGCGTCATGGACCTGAGCGCCGAGTAGACCTTGAAGCTGGAGAATGTCGTCCACCCGCTCGAGTCATATGTCCACACCCTATCGAAGCCAACAGTCTGAAGAACACTACCGAGGCTATCGTTTGCGGGCACCACGGGAAAGGAGATCAGATGCTTCCCGCCCGCCAGGAACCGCGAGGTCTTGGCAGCCTTCCTCGTGTTGTTGTCCTCGTATCCCATCTTGTCGACCGCCCGCACGACGTAGAAGAAGTCCTCGTCGTTGCCGATCCCCGCACCCTCGTGCGTCCAGTTCGTGCTCACCGTCTTCGCGACCGGGTAGAGGAAGCTGAAGTTGCCGTAGGAATCGGACACGTATATGTTGTACCGATCGACATCAGCCGAGGGCGAGGGATTCCAGGAAAGGGAAACGTCGTTCCCATTCAACTCGGCCATCAGGTTCTCAGGCGGGGCAGGAGGGAGGTCATACGGCTCCAAGTCGAAGAATACGGGATTGGAGAAGGCGACGTAGGTCTCCCCCTTGAGAAGGCTGCTGGTGTTGGTCCTAATCTCCGCCCTGTACCAGTAATCGGAGTCGCCAGCCGTGGCTTCCTGGATGGAGAACCATCCCGCTCCGACGAACCAGGAGCCGATGACGGACCCGTTTCTGATCAGATCCACCCGAGAAGTGGACTTGTTGGCGTAGCCGGATATGCTCACGTTCAGCGTTGCGGGAGCGGACGACCGTATGGTCTCTCCGAGGATGTGCCCGTCGATCGTGAAGTTGAGTACGGGCCCGTCCGTGATGTAGAGCCTTCCCTTGGATACCGCCTCCAGGATTCCCTCGCGGCTGAGTTCTTCCACGAGGACCACGTTCCTGGGAAAGCCTATCGCGCCTTGACGATTGAACAGATCGCCCTCGTTCCATTGGTTGCTTGCGTTGTGGCAGTCGCTGTCGCCAACGGCGATCTTGCGGATGCCGGCGTTGAGATAGCTCTCCCACTGGGAAACGGCATCGCTATCCATCCGCGTCGGAGGATCCGCATTGAACCCGCTATAACCGTGATAGATTTCCAGTCCATCGAAGTTCTCATAGACGCCGAAGTGCTGATAGTGCTTCCCGCCGGGAGCCATGGGATGAGCAAGAACCGCCAGGCCTCCTTGCGTGCGGATGTCCTCGAAGATGTCGTTCATGTTCCTGCCAGGCCCGAGGTTCCAGGGCACGAGCTGGCTCAGACCCCATCCGAGAATGTCACCACCAGAGGTGGTCACCTCATCTCCGATTAGGCACAGGAAGTCAGCGGTGTTCTCGGCATCGCAAACGGACTGTGGCGGGACAACGTTGTGGTCCGTGACCACAATCCAATTCAGGCTTCTGCTCTTCGCCACGTCCGAATTCTCATGTACCGTCGTCTCACCGGTTGAGTAGATGGAGTGCATGTGGCCGTCGCCGATAGCGACGGAATAGTTCGTCTCAGACGTCAGCGACGCATAGGATTCGCCGGAAGGGGAAGTTCTCTCACCCTCAAATCCGAGCGATGGAGCCAGCGAAATGATGACTAGAATCGAGAGGACGCTCGAGGTAAGCACAACCGAGAATCTCGATGGACGGCGCAATCCACGCATTCAAGAAATCGGATTCGACTGTGGATATTAGTATCTTCCGTTGGAGCTGGCGACTCAGGAGGTGAATTCGGGCTTCCTCCGCTCGAGAAAGGCCTTCATTCCCTCCTTCTGATCTGGAGTCTCGAAGAGAGAGGTCCATTCCTCCTTTTCTCTTTCGAAACCCGCGTCGTACGAAGCCTCCACAGAACACCTTATCGCCCTTTTGGCGGCAAGGAGAGAGTCCCTGCTCATTGAGCACAGCTTTTCGATGATCTTGCTGATGAAATCCTCCAGAGAGTCGTCTGGAACCACTTTGTTGACGAGTCCGGCGTCCAACGCCTCGTAGGCATCTATCCTGGTCCCGAGATATATAATCTCGGCTGCCTTCCCTGGCCCGACCAGGCGGGTCAGCCTCTGGGTTCCTCCCCATCCCGGAATGACACCGATGTTGATCTCCGGCTGTGAGAAGATGCAGTTCTCGGATGCAACACGGATATCGCATCCGCAGGCTATCTCCAATCCTCCACCCAGGACGTAACCGCGCAGAACGGCAATCACGGGCGGCAGGTCTCGCTCGAGTTTCCTAACGAGGGATTGACCCAACTCGGAGAATTCCCTCGCCTCGGATGTGCTCTTGGCTTCCATTTCCACTACGTCTGCCCCCGCCGTGAATGCCTTGGCAGAGGAACTCCGGATGGAAACGACCTTGATCGCGGAATCGCCTACGATCTCATCCAGGACATCATGGAAATCTCGCATAACACTCGAGCTCAGTATGTTCAGGTCATTCTCACTGGATAGAAGAATCGCTGCGTGGTCATCGTACGTCGAGAGTTGAACCGAAGTCTGCTGAGATTGCGTGATTTCCATCCCAATCGTCATTGATATTCCCTCAGATA
>JAGMCJ010000016.1 GCA_023129265.1 Thermoplasmata archaeon
CGCGCTGAGGAGTTCAACCTCCAAGAGACCAATCTACGTATCGCCGGGCCATCTTGTCTCCTTTGAGTCGTCCGTGCGGATCGTGAAGAGCCTGTGCAAGACCAGAATCCCAGAGCCGCTGAGGCAGGCGCACCTGGCCGCGACAGCGGGAAAGCGAGGATAAACATAAGAATCTGGAGGCGATTCTCGCTGTGATGAGAGTCCTCATCTTCGGGGCGGGAGCACTCGGAAGCCTGATAGGAGCACTCCTTTCAAAGAGGAACGAGGTCATCCTCGCTGGAAGGAAGGAGCACATATTCAGCATCCAAGAAGAAGGGCTTAGGATTTCTGGTCACACTGAGATGCTGGCCAGACCGAGGGCCGTGGAGAGGATAGAGGACCTCTCGGGCTATGACTACGTCTTCCTGACAGTGAAGTCCTACGATACGAAGAGCGCGATGAAGTCGTTGGCCGAACTGCCGGGATTGAGCACGGTCGTGACGATGCAGAACGGCCTGGGCAATCTCGAGACAATCGGGGAATACACGGACAGCGTCATCGGCGGGACGACGAGTCACGGGGCCACGCTGAAAGAGGCGGGCGAGGTCGTTCACGCGGGAGCGGGAGACACCGTAGCGGGCATCTTCAAGGGCGTCTCACGGGAGTCCCTCGATTCCCTCGCGGGAGAGCTGACCGCCTGCGGGATGAGGACGGACGTCACGGAGAACCTTAGCGGGGAGGTATGGGCGAAGGCGATAGTGAACGCTGGCATCAATCCGCTCACCGCCATCCTCGGAGCAAGGAACGGCCATCTTCTGGAGAACCCTGAAGTCACTGAGATGCTGGAGGAGGTCTGCCTTGAGGCGATCGCGGTAGCGACGACGTGTGAAATCCCGCTCCCTGAGGATGACTTGGTGGAGAGGACGAAGAGGGTCGCGAGGATGACCGCTCAGAACCTGTCGAGCATGCTGCAGGACGTCGTGAGGAAGAGAAAAACGGAGATCGATTCCATCACGGGCGAGATCGTCCGCCTGGGGAACGACAGAGGCGTTCCGACTCCCCTCAATTCCGCACTGCTGGCCGTGGTCAAAGGTATGGAGAACTCGTACGGCGTCTAGCACGTTTTCGACCGCGATAGCTTTATAAAGGGGTATTTAAATACCATCGGGGAAGAGAGGCAGTTTTTGGCTGTCTGGGTAGAGGGAGGAATTCTACTGGCAAAAATAAAAATCGAGAATGTTGTTGCATCGACCTCTCTTGGAGAGGAGTTGGACCTACAGGCGATTGCTCTAGCGCTCACCGGTTCCGAGTACGAGCCCGAGCAATTCCCGGGTCTGATATATAGGTTGAAGGAGCCCAAGACCGCCACCCTGCTTTTCCGTAGCGGCAAGGTTGTGTGCACTGGAGCGAAGAGCCTGGAGGACGTTCACAAGGCCATAAGGAAAGTCGCAAAGCAGATCGAGGACGCTGGAATCAAGGTGAACACGGATCCGGACGTTGAGGTCCAGAACATCGTGGCCTCTTCCGATCTTGAGACGAAGATAAACCTCAACGCAATCGCGATCAGCCTCGGGCTGGAGAAGGTGGAGTATGAGCCCGAACAGTTCCCAGGACTCGTGTACAGGATCGACGACCCGAAGGTCGTGGTTCTTCTTTTCGGGTCTGGCAAGCTCGTCTGCACCGGGGCAAGGAAGCCGGATGACGTGAAGAGAGCGGTGGAGAAAATCACCGAGGAGCTCGACGCGGCGGGCCTTCTTCACTGACATAGTGAGATAATGCAGATTCTGGACAATCACTTCCACATCAGGTCAGCTGGGAGAAACGTTGAGGCGGCGAGGGATTTTGAGCGGGCCGGCGGAACCCACCTGATCGTCGCTCATCTTCCCCACAAGGAACACAGAATAGAGAAGGAGAGGGATCATGGACCCGCTTTCGAGCTGACCCTGTCCTTGGCGGAGAAGGTCAGACGGGGGACGGGGCTGAAGGTCTTCGTCACGGTTGGACCCTACCCGGTGGAGCTGATACGTCTCGTGGAGCACATGTCTCTGCCCGATGCCATCGAGATAATGAAGAGCGGGATGGAGACAGCCGCCAACCTGGTCGACGAGAGGAAGATAATCGCCATAGGAGAGATCGGGAGACCGCATTTCCCGGTCGACTCGGGGATCCTAGATGCTTCGAACGAGATCCTGAGCTACGGGATGAAGCTCGCGGCGGAGGTGGGATGTCCGGTGGTCCTGCACACCGAGAGCGCTACGCTAGGAGTGTTCAAGGAGCTCGCTCTGATGGCGGACGTGGCGGGCTTGGAGAGGGAGAAGGTGGTCAAGCACTTCTCGACCCCGATCGTGGACACGGAGAAGAACTCTGGGCTGTTCCCCTCCATCGTCTCAAGCCGCAGGAACATCGTGGAGGCGATCTCTCAGGGCAACAGGTTCCTGATGGAAACGGACTACCTGGATGACCTCAAGAGACCGGGCGCGGTGTTGGGACCGGCGACGGTGCCGAAGAGGACGAGGGCCTTCCTCGCGGACGGCACATTCTCTGAAGAGGACGTTCTCAAGATTCACAAGGACAATCCAGAGCTCGTCTACGGCGAGAGGTTCGACTAGTACCTGACCTCGAAGGAGGAGAATTCTCCTCTGTAGTCCTCCCAGTCAACGTCTGCATCGGTCACCTCTCCGTACGGCTGGGAGGTCTTGCACCATTCGATCGCTTCCTCGATCGCCTCCCGAGGCCCCTCGAAAACGGACTCGACCGTGCCGTCGGGAAGGTTCCTCACCCATCCCATGAGACCGAGTTCTCGGGCCCTGCTCTCCGTATTTGCCCGGAAAAACACGCCTTGGACTCTCCCGCGAAAAATCACGTGAGCCCTCGCTTCGTCAGCCATGCCATCACCCTTCCAGACCACAATCACTTCCATTTACTAAAAGCTTTTAACGAGGGCTGACCTTACTCGTGAGAGCATGATGAAGGACGTCGACATCAACGAGCTCAAGGCAAAGGACATCATGTCAAGCGAACCGGTCGTGGCCTCCCCTGAGGAGAGCCTATCCGAGGTCCTGGGCAAGATGAAGAAGCACGAGGTTCATGAGGTCCCTGTCGTCCAAAAGAAGAAGCTGGTCGGGATGGTCAGCTACAACACGCTCACGAAGAGAAGGAGCCTCCCGATGAGCACGAAGGTCGAGAGGATAATGGTCGCCCCGCCCAGAATCCACGAAACGGACTCCGTTCCCGAGGTTGCGGAGATGATGATGTCCACGGGATCGAGGGGCATTCCAGTCACGTCGAAGAGGAAGCTCCTGGGGATCATCTCGAGAATCGACCTGATAGAATCCATCCGCGGAATGAAGATGTTGTCGGAGGTGGACGTGAGCAGCATAATGTCCCACTCACCGCAGTGCGTGTTGGAGACGCACACCCTGCACTCCGCCCGTGCCTTGATGAAGGACTTGGACGAGAGGTCGGTCCCGGTCTGCGAGAGCAGTGGGCATCTCGTTGGTGTCGTTGGCATAAAGGACCTCGCGGACTACTTCGCCCGAGAAAGGGAGAGCGAGACGAGAGGAGAGGTCGTCGGCGAGAAGGAGGCTCTCGAGGTGGAGGTTGGGAGCCTGATGAGGACACCTCCCATCACTGTCCCGCCGGATGCCAGGTTGTCCGAAGCGGTCGACCTGATGATAGAGAAGGACGTCTCGAGCATCCTTGTTGTGGACGACATGGAGCCCGTGGGCATAGTCACCCAAGTGGACATCATAGAGTTCATCGCCTCATTTGGGAAGGCCGAGGAGGTCTTCGTCCAGATCACGGGGCTTGAGGAGGAGCCCGAGATCTACGACGCCATGTACGAGCGCATCCAGAAGACGATAAACAAGGTAGGCGAGATTCTCACGCCCAAGATTCTGAACATACACGTCGCGCAGCATCACTCGAAAGGGGACACGAGCAAGTACACGATGAGGGCAAGACTGGCGACCGACAGGGGACTGTTCTACGCGCGGCACTTCGACTGGAACATACACAAGACACTGGACGGTCTGATGGACCAGATTGAGGATTTCGTCAGAGAGGATAAGGAAAGACGGTTGGATGCGAGGAGGCGCTCCCGCAGACTCTGAGAAAAACACGTTAATAGTCGCGGGCAGATTACGTATCGCATGGCAGATATCTCGATATCGTTGGATATTGTGAGCGTGGTCCTCTTCATTGCCACGGTGCTCCTCGTGATGCTGTTTCTCTACATAGCGACAAGGCTCGTGACAAGGGAGGAGGTTCTTACTGCGAACTATGCGCTCAGGCTTTTCATCACGGCCTTCCTGGCTGTCGTGATTGTGCCCCTTCTTGCCGGCCTCCTGACGGACGCAGTCATTGGGATTCTCATCGCCTTTCTCGCGCTGATGATCGTGGTCAGGTTCCTCATAATCTCGGAAGCAAGCTTAGGTGATGAATGGCTGGAATCGTTCATAGTCACATTTCTGATCATCCTGTTTGTGTACATCTTCAACCTCGTATTGGTACAAGTCCTGGGCATATCACCCTTCATCGACATCGGTGTTGGATGATGAATCGCTTCAGGCTGGTGTCGGGAGAAATCACACTGGAGGGAAAATCACGGACGAGAATCCGCGGACGGCGGAGATCGTCATTGACAGCCTGCCGATCGAAGGCGAGGCGATCAGATGGGGGGATGAGGTCTACTTCGCCACACACTTGGACATTCCTGAAGAGAACGGTCGACAGGACGTCGAGGTCGGAGAAATGGCCTTTTGGCCTGCTGGAAAGGCGATAGCCGTGTTCTTCGGAAGGACCCCGGTCAGCGTCTCGGACAAGCCCAGAGCCTACGAGAACGTGAACGTCTTCGGCAAACTGGAGGGCAATGTCAGATCGCTGGGGAACGTGAGAAACGGGGACCACGTCCTCCTGCAGGTGGTTTGACCCGCAATCCTTCGTAGAAAAGCTTATCACTTACCAATCCGATAGGTTAAAAGGGTACTGGGGGAGCCGCATGAACAAAATTGCCACCATGTCGGTGTTCGCGATACTGCTCCTTTCGTCTGTGATTGCAGTGTCCGAACCCGCAACCGAGCCTAGTGTGAGATTGGAGGAGCCATTGGGACCTCAGCCTGTGCCAGACACGATCAAAATCTGGGAAGCGTATGCCAAAGGATGGGCGAATATCACATCGGAGCCCGATCCGTCGATATTTAGGGTGGACAATTCCGGAAGCTACAAAATCAATATAAACGAGATGGTGATGCTGTTGAGTCCTCATCCTCTGGAGTCTGGAATCCCTCAGACGACTCAGGATGGAGCTCTGACAAATGGAATTGTGAGTCCTAATTCGTACGTGGACTACTACTATGGCCTGAACACTATTCCACCCGGTCCAAATGTGGGCGAGAAGCCGTGGTGGTGCACGGAGGCTAATCAAGTCACACAGTCCAATGCTACGATAGTCCTTGGGGGAGAGATAGCGCCTTATGCGATTGAGGACCTCACCGAGAATCCAAGCCAGCAAACGAATTACGACGTCTGGGACTACCTTGAGGAGAATCCCACGCTCGTTGTGGGCAAGACCCCTCTGTGGAAGAGCGTCGAGGATGCAACAAACCACAACATCGCCATCACGCTTGCCGTCACCAACTTGGCCATCTACGACGGACCCGGCACCACGAATCCCCCGCACGCCATAGACTCGGTGATTGAGGACACAATCCCGAAGTACTACTCCTACGTTCCTGGGTCCATCGTTCCGGCACCTGATGCAGTTCTGGACAACCCAGATGGATCGCAGACGATCAGATGGAAGGTCGATGTCCCTGCAACAGACGTCAGCGGTCAGTTTATCTTGGACCCCACGCCGTACAACACTGTCGTGCTGAGCTACACGCTCGTCACTCCCAAGCTGCTCGCGGGAAGGTACTTCCTGCCGCGGGCATATGCTGATGTGGACCACGATGGGTCGGATGACTCCCATTCGGCGAAACCGCTGATCGAGGTGTACAAAGCGAACAAGCCGCCCGTCGCCAACGCGGGAGGTCCGTATGAGGTGGATGAAGGGACGGACATCCTCCTCGATGCGAGCGGCACCTCCGACCCGAACGGCGACCCGCTCAAGTACCGCTGGGACCTTGATGATGACGGTGCTTGGGACACGGGTTGGTCCTCTTCTCCCACAGTTACGATGACCTGCGGGGACGGTCCTTACGAGACGGATGTCACCGTGGAGGTCTCCGATGACGAGCTGAGCGACATGACAACCACGCACTACCGGTGCCTCAATGTCGCACCGACCATAGACATAATCTCGGTCCAACCGTCGACCGTCGAGGAGGGGCAATCGTTCACTGTCCACGTGACCTTCTACGACCCCGGATGGCTTGACACGCACACGGCCCTAATTGACTGGAAGGACGGCCAGATCAGCGCACCGCCTGTCAACGAGGAGAACCAGAAACCTGACGCAACTGGCGACTTCGCAGATTCCCATATCTATGGGGACGACTTCAACCTCGGAATCCGAGTCACGGTCGTGGACGATGACGGCGGCTCGGACACTGTGGATGTCCCTCTGCTTGTGCAGAACGTCGATCCGGTAGCAGGGAACCTCGCCTATTCCGTCGCGATGCTCGAGCCCAGGACGCAGGGATACTGGAACCATCAGTGCACTGTGACCGATCCTTACGGTGACCACACGGGCATCACCGATGACCTGATACTCTTCGTAAGCTCGAACTCCGCCCTCTTCGCGTACGTCAGCACGGAGGATGATATCTGCGCGGTGCTCGAATGGGCGTCCGGAGAGGAGATGCACTCCAGGGCCCAGGGTCAGCTGATGGCCCTCTGGCTGAACATAGCGTCCGGGAAACTGAACTTCACGACGCGGGCAAGGCCTCCCGGTCAGAACGAGACGACCCTTGGGGACGTCCTTGTGTGGGCGGAAGACATCCTCATGACCTCGACGAACGAGAGCGAGTTCGAGGACGTGAAGACGGTAGCTGACGAGATCAACAACGGGAATAACATCGCGATCGGCGAGGTCTCTCTGTCTGCTGACGTTCACGATTCTGGAAGTGACGACATAATCGTCTCCATTGACTGGGGCGATGGGTCAAGCGACATTGAGACATACTTCAATGATGGCCTGGCACCAGACCCGCCAAACAGCCCGTACGGCAACTACCCATTCAACGTGCAGATAAGCGCCAGTCACTCCTACTGGGCCGAGGGATCGTACAGCTTGGTCATCACGGTCGCGGACGATGACGGCGGTGAGACGCTCATCAACGTCACCGTGGACCTCTATGCACCCTAGCCTCGCGGAACCAGCGTTAGCTTTTTAATGCGTGTTGGAACGAGCCAGTATGTCCGCCTGACGTGAAGGGTTGTCAGGAAATCTAACAGAAGCCCCGCAGGGAAGCGCCGCGAATTTCGGAGTTCTGACAAAGCTGCGCGCAGCGCGCGCCGTTTGTGTCGATGGTAGGGTTTTGAGTGTCCACGAACCAACGTAGATCTTCGGTCACCGTGACGTGAGCGAGCACTGCTGTACCATGGGTGGCGTAGGATTAAATAGCCAAGACATTTTCAAGTCTTACAGGAAGTGAGGGTGCAATGGTATCTATCGAAGACAAGATTGACGCATACTGCAAGCGAGTCTCTGCGTACGGAAGTCGTCGGAAGGGGGCGGAGATGTTGATAGCTGATTGGTGGAAGAACGTCGGGGAGATCGGGAGGGATGTAGGCATAGCCACCAAGAGATATGGTGATGCAACTGTACTGAGGGAGAAGATGAAAGGATACAGGGAGAGATGTGTCGTTATCGGTAAGGAAATGGCTGAGAGTATGAAGAAGATCGTTGAGCTCGAAAGAGAACTCAACACTCTCCATGCAGAGGTTCGGGAGACGAAAGAAGAACCTAGCTGGGACTCTCTCACCAGATTCCTGAAGGCCTTCCTAGAGTACAAGGAAGGCTACGAAACCGCGTTCAAGATATGGAGGATTAACGGTTGTGTGGAAGGCATCGTGGACGTGATTAACGGTTGGAGCTTTGAGGATGGTGAGGAAGGGGACTTACTGGGCGGACTCGCTGACCTCTGAGACACCTCTCTGGCTGTGCTGAGAATAACCCTCTGCGAGAGGAGCGCCGCGGATTTCAGGGGTCAGCTGAGATTCCCAAGGTCATCCTGCCTGAGTGCAGCGTAGCGCCGCAGGACAAGTGGGGGTATGGTGGGGTGGAAGAAAGAGCAGAAGACTTGAAAAGGATGCTCTTCCTCGATACGCCTTCGCTCTCATGAGGGGGATTGCCAGAAGAATAGGAAACGCGTCTCAAACATGCTCTCGAGGGGCGTTTTGCACACCTGGAGCGAAACTCTTATAAGTACAATAGGTCATTGATAAGCTGAGAACATACCCCACCGGGGGCTGTTCTTGTACACTATTATCTTATTGCTCTGAGTTGTTCTATTCTAGGTTCGATACCGCTGAAGCCCCGATATCGGTCCTGGTCTCTTCCTCAATGTGCCTGAGAAACTCCTCCACATCGAAGACTTTCACGTCTCTTCTAGGGTTGAGCTTGTTGAGAGCTTTCATTCTCGCTGAGCTCTCCTCGGTCAGACATATCACAACGTCTCCAGACCTCAACATCCCTAGTTGATCCTCCACCTTGATGTTAAAGCAGGATCCACCGTGGTTCTCGGCTTCTTCGTGAGCAAGAGCGTAGACATCGGTCTGACGGATGACCCGCTCGTCCATGTCCTCTCCTCTGTAAAGGAGATATAGCGGGTGCAGAAAGTGCTTCTGTGGCTTGATGGCGTGGGGGTATCTTGCCCGCATCATACCAATCAGACCGTCTGTGATGAAGTCCGAGTGAACCTCTGAGTCTTGTCCCAACCGGCTGGCCAGGAAATCCCTGACCGTATCCGCGCTCAGAGGATATACCAAGTACTTGATAGCCATGATTACCAGGTCGCATGTCGAGATGCATGGGTGGGTCTCGTCTCCATGAGGAACGATGTACAGACCGTTCCTCGCCCTGCTAGCCACTTCGGACCATGCTCGTGTTAGCTGACCAGTGATACCGTCCAAGACGGCGATTTCCGCCTCTCCACCGCGGTAGTAGTATTCGTAGGTAGTGACTACTGGATAGTAATTCTGCAGATAGTTCTTGACAAACTCGACGCCACGAACCTGTCCAGTCCGCCACGGGAATCTGACTGGCTCGCGAAGGATTGTGTTAGTTGCTTGGACGGTCCGAATCGTTTCTGACGATAGCAGTTTCTCCGATAACTGATCAATGAATTCGGAAAGACGGTGGTCAGGTATGAACTGATAGACATCGCTGGACTTGATGACTTTCCTCGGGAATACTATACCGAACTCCGCTGCTAGGCTCTCCACAGCATCGAAGTACTCGGGTCTGAATTCAGAGTACTTCTCGAACTCAATCGCCAATCCCAGATTCGCTACGTAGTTCCCTTTCTTGTAGAGGCCTGCGTCGGCACATACGAACTCCCCATCAAATGGATGCATCAGAATCAGGAGCTTCCCCCTCGTATTTAATATTGGGGGCTGGATGGCACACCAAGCAATACCGGAGTAGTATTGTAACGAGAGAGAAGCGCAGGCGAGCGCCACCGATTCCGAGGGAAGAGGCGAAGCCGAGCACCGCGAATTTCAGGGTCTGAGAGAGAGTCGCAGGCGGTGGTGGGTGTATTGTTGGGTTGTGGTCGAAACCTTTATTACGTGACATCCTGTTGATTCCGCTGTGAATCCAACAGAGGTCTTCAAGCGATGGCTCAGACTCTACCTTGACTTTCTTGAGGAGGCAACAAAGCTAGAACTTGACCTTCACGTTCCCCTAAGCAAAATATCGAATCTTGGAGACCCTGAAATCTTTCTTGAGGTTTTCGGAGATGCAGAAGTGGCAGAACTTGGCTCGTTTATGAAGATGGCCCTTGCAGTGTTGCCCTACGTAAAGAAACTGGACGCGCCCTTTGAGATAGAGGCAACCGAGCGCCTCAACTTGATCAAGGAGATTAGGGAGAAGTTGCCCGAATAATGGAGGGAATCTGGATGTCAATGTCTAGCATGGAAACCTCTGAATGGTCCCTTGAGAACATGAATCCCTGCCGGGGTCTTGCTTCAGCCTTCCGCTGGATTCGGGACATGCCCGGAACACCTGTGGAGAAGGTCAAACAAATCACTGGGCCGCCTGGCTCACTCGGAGAACTGCTTGGAAATATCCGTTTTCCACTCCAATTCCAAGATTCTCACAGAATCCTGGAACGACTCATTGGTGAGGGAATGGGTTTTCGTTTCGACCCTGAACTCTTGGAGGTGGGAGGTGTCTACCACTACAAGGCAGGAGATGTGGAACTTCTCCTGAAGAAGGTTGATGAAGACCGGATTGAGGTCCACGAGATTCTGGATGGTCCCGTCAGATGATCTCAAAGGGCAAGTTTCCTTTTGAGCTCCGAAGGACACACCACATCGTTACCCTCGACAAGACGACCTCCAACCCCTGTGAAGTCACCCGTGTATGGAAATTGAGGGGACTGAGGACTTACTTCATCCACCTTAACCATGACGGTGAGTGGTCTATTGCTTGCGTACCTCCCGAGAAGGAGAAGCCGAAAAGTCAGCCGGAAACACTCGGGGAGGATGTCGAAGAAGGCCAGGGGACCTGACCTCTGACAGACCAAGCGAAGCGTCGTGGGTGTATTGTGGGGTCAGGCTCACCCACATGCTGGGATGTTGGAGAACACATTCGAGAGGTAAATCAGACCCACCCCCACGGCGACCAGTGCCACCACAATTGGAACCAGGATTTGTGGTGGAACGTTCATTCCAATCACGACGAAGAATATGGCCAGAATGACTAGGAAGACTACGCCGGCGAAGAGAAACCCCCAGTTTCTCTCAAGACACGGAGTGATGGATATAGAGCCTTCGTCAAGCAAGTGATCCTCTTCGTCGAGGACCCTCACCATGTAACTGTACTCAGTTCCCGCGTGTACATCATCGTCCGTGTACGTCGTCTTCGAGCGCTCTGTCCACACGTCTACTATGGTGTAGTGAGTTCCACTGGTGTCTTCCTTCCAGATTTGATAGTATCCGAACTCTTGTGCCTGAGATTCATCCCACTCGATTACAACCGTATCCGGGCCAATGGCGGAGACTCTGACATCAAGTGCCTCAACAGCGGCTGGAATCGCGGCCATCAGAACCACGAGCATCACACCGACAAATCTCGTTCGCATCTGTGTATCCCCCCGTCAAGTAACTGTTCTTGTCAATATAAGCCTTTTCCACAATGGTCTATCGAGCATCCGATTTGTGGGGTTCAGGATGCCGATCTTCCATCATATCGAACCAGGAGAGTGTAATCTGGAAAGGGAATCACCCCGTAGGTGAAGGGCTGGAATCTGCCGCCGCCTTCGATGATCCCTTCTCCCATGTTGAGTCCGTCGATGGTTGGCTGATAGACTCTGGACCATCGAGGCCTGCGGGCCCACAGGGAAGGGTTGAAGGGCGCGCTCAGGAAGGTGGAGGACGATGGCTAGACAGAGATTCTGGGCGATGTGCCTCGAATGTGGACACGGGTGGACTCCCGACAGGTCAAAGGGACAGCTACGATGCAATAAATGCGGAAGCAGGAACGTTCTCAAGGCCGCACCCGATGAGGTCCTTGATCATGTTAGAAGGAAGGCATGGAAGGAACGCGCTCAGAAGCTGTCCTTGGGACCGAAGGCGGCGGCGGAGAAGAGACGTGCCCAAGGACGTGCGGGGAAGGGACCTCACGATAGGCCCCGCGGGAAGCCCTCTCACCGCGAGAAATCCGAGGATACCGAGCGACCGATTCACAAGAGGATAGGTGTCAAGGCCGACAAGCTTGAGAGGATCGTCGCAGACTTCGAGAGAGCAGAAAGGAGGTCGGAACTCGACGAGGACGGAAGGCCCCTCATCAGCGAAGAACACAACGTCGAGTGGATCCACCTCATCGGCAAGGTCGAGTGGCGGACGGCTCACAGGATATTCCACGAGGTCCTGATGAAGGGCGTCGAGTGCACCCTTCCGATAGGCTACAAGTCCGCGGAGTGATACAATCCAAGACTGGCTCTACCCTACAATCCAAAGCCCCGAAATGAGCCAGCATCCTAGACCGTTTTTCGAGTGTCAAAAACAGGGTATAGCCAGTACCTCAATCCACCGTTAGCTTTTTAATGGGCGTAGCCAATCCAATCTCGGAAGCTTATGGTCAAAAGGGGAGAGTGGCTCACTGGGAATTGCCTGACCGCCAAGGAGAAAATAATCCTTCATCTGCGGGAGACTCCTCAGCCGAGGGATCTCCTGGACGTGCATTCTGGGCTCACACAGGAGGGTATCGGCGGCTCCACGGGCATCCGTGTCAATCATGTTTCAAGGGCCATCTCTCAGCTGAAGAAGGAGGACCTGGTCACCGAGGCCATGGGAAGAGTGAGGGGACAGCTGAGGAAGCGAAAGGTCTACGGTTACACGGAGGACGGATACAGTCTCGCCGAGCGAGTCAAAGAGGAGGTCCTGAAGAAGAAGGTGAAGATACGGAAGGACGATGATTCCATCAAAGAGGTCTCTCTCCTTGACATCGGCAAACACGTCGGGGTTCGCCACACGCTAACGGAGGTCATCTGCAAGACGGACGACAGCGGCATACTGGACATGAAGGACCTGGAGATGAGACCTTCCGAGAAGAAGGAGAGATTCCTGTCCTTCGCGGAGGGTCTGGTTCTCACAGAACCGTTCTACGGAAGAAAGAAGGAGATGGAGGAGATCGAGGACTGGACGAAGGCATCCGAGGGCAAGATACTGGCTATCCGCGGGGCTGAGGGGATGGGCAAGTCATCGCTCGCGGCTCGTGTCTATGTGGCGTCCAAGAACCGATCGAGCCTGTTCTGGTACTCCTTCAGGCAGTGGGACACCCCCGAGACGCTTCTGGGCGCATTCTCCTCTTTCCTCGGGCAACTGGGAAAGCCCGGCTTGGGCGACTATCTCGAAGGCGGGGCAAGAGACCTGAGGAGTGCTTTGGGCGCGCTCGCAACGAGACTCAAGGACACACGTGCCGTGCTGTTCTTCGACGACCTTGCGGAGATGTCCCCTGAACTGGCAACGGTATTCTATCACGTCCTCGAGGTTGTCGAGAGGAGCTCGGAGGCCAAGGTTGTATTGATCTCCGAGAACGGGGACATACCGAAGGAAAGGGAGCTGCTCGCGAGGGGTGCGCTTAGCGAGGTCATCCTTGATGGGCTTGACAAGAGGAACTGCAAGAAGCTCCTCAAAAGGAAGATTGAGAAGAAGGAGTTTGAGAGGATTTTCACCTTGACGGAGGGGCACCCGCTGTCGTTCAAGCTGATCTCGACAAAGGGTCTGGAAGGGCTCGAGAAGAAGAAGGACTACACGCCTGAAGAGCTTGCCGTGATAAGATACATGAATCTCTTCGAGGAGCCCTAGATCACCTGAGAGACCTGGAACCGGTCCTGCTTGTACTCGAGCGTGAAGAACCCAGTGTTGTGGTTCACTCCCCTGAGCTTCACGATCCTTATCCGTCGGTAGACATCTATGTCTCCGACCTTCTCCATGAGTACATTAATGACTCCGTCGGCGAGGAAGTCCTCGTCGTGGACCTCACCTATCTGAGGTGATGTCTCTGTGATGATCAACGTGGTCACTTCTAGGTCCCTGAGCCACTCGAAGAAGTGGAAGAGCTGAATCCTTCTGTCCTTGAGCTTAGAGATTATCTCGAGGATGGGCAGAGAGTCTATCGCGAGGAGTTCGTACTTCTCAGTATCTCTCATGTCCTCGAGAATCTTCTTCAGAACCTCCAACCAGGGGCGTTCGGTCTCCCTGCCGAACCTGGGTCTTCCCCTGACCTCGTCTATTCCTTTTCTTATCCTCGACAGGTCCTGTACCCTGAGAGTGTCCATGACCGGCTTCGGATCCATCTTCAAGCGGGACATCTGGAACTCCAGACTCTTCCTGCTCTGCTCGAGCGTGAAGTACATGCCACGAATCTTCTTCTTGGCGGCATTGTGGAAGAGCATGCTGTACGCCAAGCTCGACTTCATGGTCCCCGGAGGACCCGCGATAAGAACAACATGGCCCTGGGGGATGCCTCCTTCGATCTCCTCATCGAGGCCTTTGACGAAGGTTCTGTATGATTTCATGCCTTCCATCGGTCAATTGTGTGCGAATATTAAACCCTTCACTCTATTAGCTCCAGGTCGCGGGTCAGCAA
>JAGMCJ010000160.1 GCA_023129265.1 Thermoplasmata archaeon
TGGACGACATCGAACCCGTAGCGGAGGCGGGTAATGACACCCTGGTCTACGTTGGCGACAATGTGACCTTCGATGCTAGAGGGTCAACAGACAACGCAGGAATAGAGAACTTCACGTGGTCACTGAGGAACGAAGAGGGGGAACTCGTTGGTGTCTGGTACACCGAATCCTTTACGTTCTCTTTCAGCGAGGCCGGAAGCTTCTCTGCAACATTGAGTATCAGGGATTTCGGACAGAATGTTGCAAAAGATACTGTGCATGTTTCTGTGAGCGAGACGTCAGCCGAAGCTGGCAACGGTATACCCTATCTGCCTGCCATTGTGGTTGTTCTCGCCTTCATTGTTTTGACTGCTTGTTTGGCATATCTTCTATACCTGCTCAGACGGAGGAATCGCAGATGAAAAGGGCACTACTATCCGTAACTGCTGTGGTATGTGTTCTGCTTCTGTCTGCACTGCTCGGCTACTATCTTCTCAGAGATGAACAAACAAATAGAGCGGAGATCCTGGCTGACATATCTGAGACAGGCACTGTGAGGTTTATCGATGTAGAAGGAGGATTCTTCGGCATAATAGGCGACGACGGAAAACACTATGATCCAATCAACTTGGACGAAGAATTCCAGATCAATCTCCTCCGGGTGCGTTTCCAGGCAAACATTTGCGAAAACCAAGACAGTTTTCATATGTGGGGAATACTAGTCGAGATCGTGGAGATTGAGAAGTTGGATTGAAATCATGACTTCCCAGCAAGATGTCTCAAGTGGAGAACCATATTCATGAACGCAAAGATGTTGGACTCGTTCTAGAAGTCAACTGAAAATGTCTATCTTCTTTTCGAACTACGCCACTTCAACCGTCCATATAGTGTCAGCGTCCACCTTCACCCAGTACGCTTCTCCCGCCAGAAGCATATCCGCGTCTCCGAGCAGCCTGAGAAAGTGCGGGGGGAACGGAGGCATGGTCTCCAATCCTTCCACTCTAGTGGCTCCTGTCTCGGCCTTCAAGTCTGCGACAGTATAGGTCGTATTGAAGGAGGGAAATCCCACCAGATTCCATCCGCTACGAAGATGAATCATCGTCTGAGCGGGAACGATACCTGCCACGATGAGATTCCAGTCGCCTGTGACGTTCACCCACAGTCCCATGGTATGGTTCACATTCCACAGTCCTCTCCTGTAGCCCTTGGATTTCATGAACCATTTCCATTCCTGGGAGGAGGAGTCGTAGTACCACGCCTTGTCGTAATCGACCGTCTGAAGTACGTATTCGATGGACTCGTTGGGTTGGATGAAAGGGATGGATATGAGGTTTGGACCTTGAGGGAGAGAGCGGGTGAACTTCCCCGCCTGATTCTCCGCGCAGGCCGTATTGTTGCGCGAGTCGACCGCACACACACGGTAGTAGTAGCTGTTAGGATTCCCCTCTCCCACCATGACGTCCGTGAATTCGGATGTTCCGTTGGGGAGCGATGCGATGAGCTCGTAGCCCGATCCACCGGGATTGTGAATGGTGCCCCTCCAAATCGCATATCCCGTGACAAGCTGATTGCCAGCTCCGTCGTCGGGGGAGAGGGACCAAGTCAGAGTGATGTTCTCCAGGGCGCTCCCACTGAGGGTTGTCTGCAGATCGCTCGGCGCTCTAGGGAATGCCTTCTCCACGGGAAGCATGAGCGGATACCTGTCCTGACTGTCTGCGTCTATCACATAGGGCGTATCGCCGATCCCATCTGGGTCCGGGCAGTTGTCCTGGTTGGGACCGCTGCAGTTGTCCTCCCCGGAGTAATCAGACCAGTAGTTTCCACCGCTCGGGTATCCGTCGTCCCAGCTGTTCTCACTGCCCATACCGTCGATTGCCTGCACGGTGTTGTTCATCATGTTGTTGTGATACACTCGTGTCATGTTTGAGCCCACGAGGAGGATGCCGAAGTTGGTGTTCGAAGAGATGTTGTTACCTGCGATCGTCAGGTCAGTTGAGTTGAGGACTCGAATGCCGCCGCTATTGCTCACAATGTTATTGCCAATGATGCTAACGTTGGTGGACGTTACGTACATACCGAAGCTGTTGTCAGTGAAGTTGTTGTTCTTGATGGTGGTCTTTGACATTATGACGCGCACACCATTCTTGTTGAATGAGAAGTTGCTGTTTGTGACAGAGATGCCGGAAGAGACGTAGAGGTAGACACCTCGCTGTTCGTTTGAGGAGAAGTTGCTGTACGAGACCACAGCACCATCGACAAAGGCCATTTCAATGCCTACATCCGTATTTTCAACCGTCAGGTTTGCGATTGCCACATTCGTGCAGTTGACGATGATGAGCTGTCCGACGGGGATATCATCAACAACGACATCATTGCCATCCTTGTGGTAGTAGATGGGGAGGTTGTCCACGAGATTGTCCCCGGTTATCGTGTGAGAGTTGAAGTTGGACAGAATGTTGCCCGTCAGGAATATGCCATCGCTGTGGAAAGTATTGGCCGTGAATGTGACGTTGAGGTTGCCCTCTGCCCATATCCCCCAGTCGTTGTTCGATATGTTGTTGGATATGACAGTGACATCGGAGGATGACTGCAGATGGATGCCGTTCCACCTATTCGAAGAGACCGTGTTGCCCTTGATGGCTGCGAGCGTAATGTAACCAAGGTCCATGCCCATCTTGTTTCTTGAGACATTGTTGTCGGCGAGGGTCACATTGCTCGAGCTCCCGACACGGATGCCGTGATCCTCGTTCCCTGCGATAGTGTTGTTGAGGATCCTCGAGTCCGAAAGGGACCACGCGTAGACGCCCTGAAAGTTCCCCGAGGCGTTGTTTCCTCTGACCGTGATCTCAGAAGAGGAATAGAGATATATTCCGCGGTCCCAGCTGAGGAAGAGCCTGTTGAGCTCTACCGTGATGTTCCTCGAGCCTGAAATGCGGATACCATTACCGTTGTCCCATGCGATGTTCTCGCTGACCGTGTTGTCGTTCGATTCCACTAGGTAAATGCCGCTGTCGCTGTTCGAGATATTGTTGCCCGTAATCGTATTGTTGTTGGAGAGATCGAGGAAGAAACCATAGTCCCAATCATCTATGGCGATATTGCCGGAAAGAGTGTTCTTGTGGGAGTAATATAGCAAGAAGCCACGAGCGTTTTCCCGGGCAATATTGTCAGCGATTCTGCAGTTTTCGACCGAATCGAGATCTATTCCCGCATCAAACCAGTTTACTCCACTGTGTGTCACCGTGAATCCACTCACGTTTACCCAGTCAGAGGATATGTACATCGCATCGTCGCCCCAACCGCCGTCCACTATCGTTATGTTCTTGTCCTCTCCCACGAGAGTCAGAGTCTTGTTCACGATGACATTCTCGTAGTACGTTCCGTTATAGACATAGATTGTGTCGCCTGGGTCTGCAACGTCTATCGCCTCCTGTATCGTCGTATAGTTCCCGGGGCCACCCCCGCCAACGTAGCGAGTGGCGGCCCTTACGTCTCCTGGCAGGATAGTCAAAGTAACGAAAAGAAGGCTCGCGAATACGATGAATGCCACAAACAAGCTCGCTTTCTTCATTTCGACCCCCACAGCACTCCCATAACGTACTCTCAACAAATAGATATTGGTTCAATCTTCTAAGAGCTCCTAGGCTAGAAGGACCAATAATGCGGTTGAGGAATCCACCTCAAGCAAATGTCTGACTTCATTGTCAAGAACGACAGGAACAGGTCTTGTCGGTTCGGATGCTGCAGAATCCACAGTCAACCTCGAGAACGGTCGATTCCCCGCTCGAAGACCTACTGCCAGTGTGAGAGTAGTAAGATGAACTGGTGCCGACTAGCATGACCAAAGGCTTAAATGCTATGGCTGTACTAGGAGCCGACTGAGACGTCTCCTGGACAGTAGCCGGAGACGCAAGAGGAATGGAATGAACATATACGTAGGTAATCTACCACGTGAGGTCACCGAGACCGAGCTCAGGGAGGCTTTCGAAGCCTTCGGAGATGTCGCCTCGGCCAAGATCATCACCGACAAGCTCAGCGGCCAGTCGAGAGGATTCGGATTCGTTGAGATGCCGACCGATGATGAGGCCGAGAAGGCGATCACGGGCCTTGATGGAAAGGACATGAAGGGTCGGACCCTGACTGTCAACAAAGCTCGCCCTCGTTCCGATAGCGATCGAGGCCGAGGAAGGCGCTCTTGGTGAGTTCTCGTTTTGGAAAACAGCTTCACAATAAGGCTTCACACTCGAGTTGTGGATAGGGGAGTCCCCCTGAGCGGTTGTGGTCATCTTTTTTTGACATCTCCGTTGCAGTGCTAGGTGAGATTCCAGCTAGACCAGTGATAACTCTCCTTTCTCGGGCTTGGACGGCCTTCTGAGCTTCTGGACGGTCGGATAGCTTAATATCCCAAGAAGGAATCGCCTTCAAATGCCCAATGGTAGCGCCGTCTCTGGTTTTGCGGAATGGCTGGCACCAAAGATAACGGAGAGGAACTGTCTTCTCCTGCTTCTTGCTCTGTATGTGTTTCTCTCGATCCTCATAGCTCCGATCCCGTACTTGCCGGAGACCGACCTCGCTGACGCCACGACCAACGACATATGGGTCGAGTACTACTCTGAGGGCATCCATCACGTTCCGTTCGACGACTGGGACCACGGCATGACCCAGAGCGTCGTTGTGTGGTACGACGGGGGGTACACTGTCGTGAACGAGAAGGGCCCTGGACACGTGATGATGCTCGTCCCCTTCTACCTGCTTGGGATTGGCTTCCTCTTCGGCCCTCTGATGATGGGCTTCGCGACCTTCTCCACGTACATGCTTGGGAAGCGCCTGCTGAACTGGCGGGCGGGCATTCTCGCCGCAGCCCTCGTCCTCACCAACGCGACCGTCATGGTGATGTGGTACCGCTACTACTGGACCGACGCCTCGACGATGCACATGCTCGTTCTGTCCGTCTGGCTGCTGGTTGAGGCGAACTACTGGTTCAATGGCAAGAGCCTCGACGCAAAGGAACCGCAGAGTGCAACTACTCGCCAGAGACTTCTTGCTCTCGGTCTGGTCGCGCTCTCAGGCCTCGCGTTTGCGGCCTCGGTGTCCACGAGATACGCGACCGCACTGATACTAATCGCGATGATATTCTTCCTGCTCGTGTTCTACCTCATCCGGGCGTGGCCACACCTGAAGAACCGCGAGACAGTGAAGGCCGCGAAGAGCACACTAGGCTTCTGGATTCTTCTGGGGGTCTTCCTTCTTGGACTGCTCATTGTGCTCGTACCTCTGATGAACTACAACACGGAGTACTTCGGGGCCCCCCTCCGCTCGGGATACGACGAGACACTGTTGACGCACTTCAATCCAGTCATCGGGCTGAATCCGAGGAACACGTCGACCGGCTGGTCCTCCAACTTCCCCTCGAGCCTTTGGACCGCGTGGGAGGACTTCTTGGACATCCTGCCGACGCTCTTGATTCGCATGCCCGCTCTGCTCATCGTTCCAGTAGGCATATGGGTGCTGAGGAGAAGCCCCCTCGTGCTCGCTTTCCTTCTTCTGTGGATCTCCATAAACTTCGTCACGTATCTGATGCTTCCCTGGGTGGACATGTACGCGAGCATGCCGCCGAACATCCTTCACGAGCCGAGGTACTTCATGCCCTCGCTGCCGCCAATCGCGCTAATAGCGGGCGCAGGCATAGACCGATTCGCGGCGCGGACGGTTGAAGAGATCCCTGCGACCCGAACCGCTGCACCGGAAGGGAAGAAGATTGCTCGGGCGATTGTGACTGTGGGCATCATAGGGATTCTGGTCATGGGCGGGTTGCTGCCGACCATGAAGTACTTCTCCAACATGGAATACGGGGGAGCGCTGAGGCCTCCGAGGCCCCCGCCTCCTCAACCATCGCCTGTCATTGGGGTGCACCAAGCCACCTGTGAGTTTGCGGTCGGGGACAGCGCATTCCCGCCAGAAACGCGAGCGGGAGCACTGCAATTCGAACGCTCTGCCGGTGCGGTTCGGTATGCTCTTCCATCTGACGGCTGGTCCTGTGCGTGAGGCGGCCGCGCCATCCGTCCGCGTCCACGGCTGGGAAATGAACCAGAGAATGAGCGATCGTTAGCAGAAATCTATTAGTATCCAGAAAATCCTACTGAATCGGAGCGGGGGAGAATGAAAGCGAGATTCGGAGGAGTGATACTGGCATGCGTCGTCCTTTTGTGGGGAGCTTTTGCCGCCCCATGTGCAAGCGCTGAGGAGCAGGGCGGACACATCTGGTTGTCAATCGAGAATGGAGAGTACGAGGGAAATCACACGGACCCTTGGATAAACGAGAGCTGGGTCTTCGGAGCCGAATACGAGGCGAACAGCACGTTCCAGTTCAACCTGACGGTGGAGAACAGGGCATCTGAGAGCACCGATGTGTACGTTCTCATCGCCGTTCGAGGGAACACGACCAGCAATGACATGCAGACGATAGCGGTCGATGGCGGGGACGCCGGTGCGGTTGTCTATACGCTGGCGGACTTCGACCAGACCGATTTCAACCCGTTCTACTTGGATCAGATATCGGCGGGCTCCCACGGCGTCTATCCTCCGTCGGGCAATGGCATTTGGGTCACCTACCGAGTCGGTTGGGTCGACGGGAAGGGAACAGGCAGCAACGTCACGAACCTGACCATCGATGTGACGCTCGGACCGGACCCGTCCGATCTCTTCGTGGTCCACTTCGATGCCTATGGCCTGGATGCTGACGGGGAGCTGAAGTATTGGAGTCCCAACGGCCACGATGCGACCGTCGTCAAGAAGGAGGAGAAGGGGAACGGCAAGGGTAAGGGTCACGGGAAGAAGCCCAAGAAGAAGCAGGGCGGGAATGAGGAAGACCCCGTGGAGGATCCAGAGCAGCCGCCCGTCGAGGACGAGCCTGAGGACCCTGTACTCATTGAGGAGCCGCCCGCCGGTGAAGATGAGGAAGTCCCCGTTGAGGAGCCCGAGTCGCCGCCGACCGAGGATCCGGAGGACCCCGTGCCAGACGAGGAGCCGGCTGAGGGAGGCACTCCGGAGACGGAGGACCCCATTCTGCCCGATCAGGAGGATGAGACGGAGGCCGAGGTTGAGACGCCTTTGATCGATCCTCTCACCGAAGATGACAGTTCCAGCGGGTCCGATGAGACCCTTGCGACCGAGCCCAAGTCTTCGTCAGGGACAGACATCGCGTTGCCTGTCGTTGCACTGGTCGCCCTCGCCGTGCTGGTCATTGCCGTTTTGATGAGGAAACGCTGAGGCCTACTTTTTCATCGCCTTCTTGAATATGGGAACCGCGACCGCCAGGACAAGGGGGGCATGGGGTTATCTCAACCTCACCAACTGTAAACCTGCGGCGAGAGTCAGCGGGCCCGTGACGCCTGCAATCAAGTAGCACAGCACATCTGCGGATATGTCTGATGTGAATTCCGTTGGGTAGCCTATTTGAACCTATCTCCGCGGGCGACCGGCCCGAAGCCTAACGCGAGAAACGGAGGAGGCCAAGAAAAGATTTATCAGTCCCATGCACATCTTCAACACTGAGAAGTGGAGTGGACCTGTGTGCCGTCGAGTACTGACAGCGAACTCCGGCTAGGTTCGGAGGGCATTCTGTCGAGGAGAGCAAAGGGAGTTCTCATAGCGCTTCTCATCTCCTTGACGGTCGTCCTCTCCGCGACGTTCTACTTCGTCTTTCTTCACGAATCCGAGGAGTTCCCGATGACAATGACCCAGTTGGCGGACAAGATGCGCGATGCCGATGGTGATGGCCTTCCGGACGAGTACATTCCGTACGACGAAGGCGACAATGTC
>JAGMCJ010000161.1 GCA_023129265.1 Thermoplasmata archaeon
AGGGCGATGACCCACGCGTCATACGTCCTAGCAAGGACCTCCACCGTGCGCCTGGATTCCACGACCATTGTGACCGTCCCCTGTATGGACACGTCTTCGAACCCTCCTTC
The DNA here is from genome assembly GCA_023129265.1 of Thermoplasmata archaeon. GTDB lineage: Archaea > Thermoplasmatota > Thermoplasmata > RBG-16-68-12 > JAGMCJ01 > JAGMCJ01. The sequence goes on from JAGMCJ010000161.1 coordinate 111, forward strand.
CGCCTGGCCGATGAGACTGACCAGCGACAGGGACACGGAATACTTCCACTCGTTGCCTACGGAGAGGACAGGGGCCTCGGCCTCCGCGGTCACGCTTCCCGCCGTCCCAATGTACAGAATCAGGACCAGAAGAATCGACAGGCGGGACCTAAGTGGCACCATTTTCTCGACCCAGTGTTTGGATTGATGCGGACATATAAGTATGTTGTCTCACAGGTCGTCCAGGTCCATCCCGCACAGCTCGCTGAGCTCGTCGTGGAGACGCCTCATCCTCTTCGCGGCGGTCAGGAGACCTCGCTCCTTCATCTGGTCGATGAGCACATCTATCTTGCCCTCTTCAGCGAGGTTGTCGGCGTGGGCCACCACCCTCTCTTCCAGCGTCTTGGGGACGTAGCTTCTGGCGGGGAGGCCGATCTCCTTTGCCTCGTCCTTCACAATTCCCGCCCCAACGTGCTTCTCCACGATTCCCGCCAGAACGCCTGGAAAATCCTTCTCCCGGAGAATCTGCCCGCCCACGTGCCCATGGTCTACGTCGTGGGTCCTCCCGCGACCGATGTCGTGGAGCAGCCCGCCCAACTCGCACAGTCTTTCGTCCGCGCCGCAAAGGGAGGCGATTTTCCTCGCCAGCCTGGAGACGCGCTTGCAGTGCTCGATCACCGCACGGTCGCACCCGGCCTCTCGGAGGGCCTTGAGGCAGTCCTTTCGGGACGGGAGTCCCGCGGGCCTCTCGACGACATTCTTGCCCTTCTCGGATGGAACGATCCTCATCCTCCCCTCGAATTCCCGCTCGAGCGGCTGGCCTTCGAGCAGCCTGTCGAGGAAGACAGCCAGCGCGGCGACCTCCGAATGGGGCTGGTTCCCTACGGAGACGTTGAAGTCCGCGACGTCATAGACCTCGGGAGGGACCTTCTCCCCGCCGATCACAATCATCAGGTCCTTCTTCCCCATCTTCGGCAGCGCGTCCTTCAATCTCTCCCCGTACATGGTGAGGTGGACGATAGTGCCCTGCCACTCCTTGAGCGTCCTGCGCCAGTTGACGCCCGTGGAGATGTGGAAGTCCCCGCCGAACCTCTCCACAACATTCCTCACGCTCCTCTCCAGCACCGAGTCCTTCGTGGAAACGAGGACGCAGTCCGCGCCGAAGGCCCTCGCGACCAAGGCGACGTGGGTCGTGATTCTGCGGTCTCTGGGAATCCTGTGACCGAGCCGTAGGACGGAGATCATTCTTCCCACATCATAGAATAGAGGAACAGTGCGACGCTGGCGTTGGTCACGATCATGACCACGAAAATGGGCATGGCCTTCAGCACGTCGCTTTGGTAGACCATCGCGGTTGAAATGATCAGGAGAACGAGGACGCCGAGGGATATGCCCGCGAGGAAGTGCGCGCCCCTTTCCGTCATGGACTTGGGCCTTATCCTGAGATCATCGAGCATATAGAAAAGGGCCACGAGGGCGGACACGATGACCGCCGTGATTGACAGAACGATCAGCATCGAGTCCCATGTCTGGATGACGAAGAAGTAGAGGAATATGGCGAGCCCCACGAACCCGATCCCGGATATCATGGCGAGCTTGCTCCTGTCGAACTCGTCCGCCAGTATGGGGATGTCATCGAACTCCCCCTCGATCTCTGCCGTGGAGGGAACGTTCTCAAAGGGGCTCTCTTCGTAAGACGACTCATCGTCGGTAGGACGATTCTCGAACGGATTCTCGGAATCGCCTTCCATAACAGGTGCTCCTATTTCAGCTTCCTAATCTGGTGACCCTTAAACTCCAGCTTGAAGGATCGCTTTATGAGTCCCTTGAGCATCGTCTGCGAGACTCCCAGATCGTCGGCGATGTCCCCGGAGAACTTCCCCTCCTCGTCCACTTCCTTGAGTATCTTATCCTCGATCTTGCGATACTCGTTCTCCGGCATCACGACTGCCGCCAGGATGTCGCACATCTCGTTCACGGGCGATGAAGCGTTTATGTGAAACGACGTGTAAAAGGCATGGTAGGACTTCTCGGGTTCTGGGTCGGACTCGCTAGTCTGCCACTTCGTCTCGACCAAGTTCATCTTCTCGAAGAACTTGAGAGCGTCGAGACCCTCCTCTCCGAACTTCTCCTCGATCTCTCTCGCGGTCCGCCAGTTATCGGACACGTCCTTCAGGACCTCCCTCTTGACCTCTTTGTCGACCGCCATGAGGATTGGGACAAGCTCTGCTGGCTCGTTCACGAATTTGATACGATTCATTATTGGACCTATGGGTATATTGGTCTCAGGGAATAAAAGCTTTTATATCATCTGCCGAGGAGATGACGTATGCCAGTACCGCATCCTGACCGTCTGGGTTCCCCTCATTCTCGGTCTGCAGGCCGGGTGGTCGCAAGAGTCAGAGTTCTTTGTCCACCTCTTCGATGCCCTTTCTGGCTATGTCCTCGTATATGTCTCGGTGCTTTCTGAACTTCCAGATTCTGGCATCGTCAAGCGCCATGATCCTGATGATGTCCTCCACTTCCTTGTCCCACTTCGTTTCGGAATCCATGCGGGTCTCCATGTCCCTGACGCGACTGACAAGGAACGTGATGACCTCCGCCTGACGGTTGAGTATCTTCTTCACCTCGTCCATGTTGGAGTTCTCCGCTTCCTTGAGGTCGCGGATTTCATGGTCTATGCTCTCGAAAATGCGTTCAATCTCTCTCATGAGTGCACCGTGGAGGATAATGGATTTGGGATATATAGAGTTAGTCCAACCGCCGCAGAGCGCCGCCCCGAGATAGGAAGATTCAAGTCTTGGTTCGCGATTCCCGTCTCGGTAGTTTCCATGTTTGTCAAGGATCTCAAGGCCAACTCCTCGTTCGACACAATCGAGCTTTCAGTCGTCTCCAAGGGAGAGGCGCGGGATTTCACCAGCAGGTACGGATCGAGCGGTAGGGTCTGCGATGTCAAGTGCGAGGACGGGATGGGAGCCAGCGTTTCCCTCACCCTCTGGAACGACGAGATCGACAAGGTGAGTGCGGGCGACAAAATCAGGATATCGAACGGATGGGTGAAGGACTGGCAGGGAGACCTGCAGGTCAGCACGGGAAGGAAGGGCAAGCTCGAGATCCTCTAGATCCATGAGACGACGGTCATCGCAAAGAGCGGGACGACAAGCATCAGGAAGTCATCGTCCACGAATCTGATTCTCTTTTGCTCTGCGGCGATGCCCGACGCAGCCCCCGCTGCGGCGATGAGGACGATGCTCGGCGGGGCGAAACTGGAGACGACGCAAAGCGCGATGGCTGCAAGGACGAGATAGGAGGCGAAGGACAGCCACGGATACAGCCTGCTCTTCCTGCTCCTGAGGAAGCCGTTCAGCGGGTCGATCCACGCCATCCCTAGAACCGCAGGAACCACGAGCGCGAAATCGAAGAGGAGGAAGGCCACCGTGAACCCTATCCCCGCCCACAGGTACGCCGCCATGTTGTCCATCTCGTACTCCCTGGTTCCGAACACGCGGATCTGATAGCCCAGCCTGAGAAGCTCGAAGACCAGGAAGAGGAGCAGGGCGCCCAGCAGAACGAGCTTCTTGTCGATCCCTATCCACGTGTCGTCGGGCACGGCATAGTAGAGAAGGAAAAGAGGAAGACAGATGTGGACGAGCCTTCTGACCGTAGACTCCTCGGCCCTAATCCGCGAACTCAGCTCTCTTCCACTTGTCATCTATCCCCTTGTAGAGGATTAGGGTTGCCAGTATTAATACTGAGCAGACGACGAGGATCCCTAGCGAGGCGAAGAAGAGGCTCCTGTCTATCGTGAAGGACATGATGACGAGGCAGACATTTGGCAGCATGGACATCACGGTGAACTTCATGAGGATGTTGGCGTCGAAGAGGAATGTGTTCGTCCGCAGGCCAGTGAGATACGCGGTCATCACGACCATGTATATGGAGACCACGAACATGACCGGTATCGCCAGCCACAGCAGGGACACGTCATCGTTCAGGAAGCTGATCGCCAACAGGAATATCAGGCTTATCCAGGATGTGAGCATAAGAAACGCTATGATCTTCGTCTTGATGACCTTCGTCGGTGGGACGGGCAGCGTTTCGAAGTACTCCATGATGTCCACGTTGTTGAGCCAGCTGTAGAGTATGACGCCGAAGAAGCCGACCATGGCGCCGTAGAAGACCGTGTTGAACCCGACGGGGACCGCGAGACCCGTCCTCACGAACCACGCCATGAAGCTCAGAAAGAGCAGTGGAGTGACGAAGCTGAAGAACATCTTGGTCACCGTCCCGCTCCTCCTCAGGTCGACGAGCTCCTTTGCCAGGAGGCCACGGTACTGCTTCGCGAAGGAGAGCTTCCCGAACATCCGCGGAAGGTCCCTCTTCTCGGTCTTGGGCCTCAGCGGGCTGAACCTCGTCGGTATCAGCGCGTACGCGGCAGCGACGAAGAGGGCGATGAGCGCGACGCCCCCCAACGCGGAGAGAACCAGCTCACTCGTCAAGGTGTAGGAGTACGGTGGCAGCGAGTACTGCACGGCGAGTCCCGGGAGAAGGAAGGTGAGCGGGATGACGTCGAACCCGACCTGGGCCACGAAGAGCCCCATGATGAGGACCGTGACCCCGACGAAGGCGGCACGGCTCCTGATGTACACGACGGAAGCGAAGAAGCTGAGCGAGATCCCGATGAGAAATGAAACGAGGGCGGCGAGGAAGAGGAGGACGACCGACGTCCACCTGAACCCAGTGAACGGAACGGAGAGAAGCAGCCCGAGGATAGCGGGCAGCAGGAGCAGGAGCACGTAGAAGATCACGTCTCGGAGATACATCCCGAGGAACGTCTTCCTGAACGATATCGGAAGGGTCAGAGGGCTCGCGACCAGGTATTTCCTCCTGCCGTGCTGCCTCTCCACATACTCCCTTCCCATGAATCCGAAGGCTCCCACGCTCAGCCCGTAGAGGAAGACCGACACGTGGAGCAGGAGCATTATCTCGTCGATGGAGGTGTCCGCGAGGATCCTGTCGGAGGTCAGAGCAACGCCGAAGGCGAACATGAACACGATGAACGGAAAGGCGAGGAACATGCGCGGGTTCGTGTAGTACGTGTGCATCCTGAACTCTTCCCGCAGGAAGAGCCTGGTGAACTCCATCATCGGCTTCCTCTCTCACCAACGAGGCTGATGAAGGCGTTCTCGAGGCTTCCGAACTCGCTCAAGAGCTGGTCGATGCCCTCCCAGGCGATTATGCTCCCTCCGTTGATTATCGCCACGGAACTGCAGAGCTTCTCGGCCATCTCCAGAAGGTGCGTGCACATGAAGATGGTCCCGCCATTCCTCACGTGGCCTAACAGGTAGTCCTTGACCTTCCTCTG
>JAGMCJ010000162.1 GCA_023129265.1 Thermoplasmata archaeon
GGATTGGGAAGCTGCTGCCCTTCCAGCGTCACGGGCGAGACGCCCGACAGCATCCGCAAGGACCTACAGACCCTGAGCAAGGAGCTCATCGGAGATGAGGCGACGGAGATTCAGGCACTCAACGAGAAGATGGCTTCCTCACGCCCGGAAAGCAATTGCGCCAGGGCATGTCTCGACATCGCGCTCTGGGATCTGATTGGGAAAGCATCCGGCAGGCCGCTCTACGACATCCTTGGCGGGAGCAGGGACAGAATGATGACGGACATGTCGATAGGCATAACGGACTTCGACCGGACCCTAGAGAGGGCGACACAAATCGTTTCTCGCGGCTTCAAGGCCATAAAGATGAAGGTCGGCCTTGACATAGACGAGGACATAGCCAGACTCCTGGCGGTGAGGGCGGCGGTACCCGGTGATATCGTGCTCTCCGCTGACGCCAACCAGGGCTACTCGTACGAAAAGGCCGTTGAATTCGTCAAGAGGACGAAGGATTTGGGTCTCGCGTATCTCGAACAGCCAGTGTCCCGGCATGACCTCGCGTCTCTGAAGAAGCTGAGCAATCTCTCCATCGTCCCGATTATGGCCGACGAATCGTTCAAGAGCTCACAGGAGGCCGCATCGATCCTTGCGGGTGGAATCGCCCGCTTGCTGAACATCAAGGTCCTCAAATGCGGCGGGATAACCGAGTCACTGAAGATCGACTCCATCTGCGACGCATTCAACGCCGGCACGCAGGTCGGGTGCTACGCCGAATCCGCCCTGTCGATTGCGGCGGGTCTCCACCTGGCACTCTCCGGAAGCACGGTCGAGTTCCTGGACCTGGACTCCCATTTCACGTTTCCGAATGACTTCGCCAAGGACGCGCTCGGGTTCGAATCAGGCCTTCTCATCGTCTCTGGAAGGCCGGGTCTGGGCGTCGAAGTCGATTTCGACTCCCTCGACTGACTCGGGTTCCTCGGCCTGGGGCTCCTCCACCTCGGCCAGCTCCTCGGTGACCAGCCTCGCCACCGCCTCGACCTTGTCCTTCCCTTTCATCCTCATCATCTTGACTCCCATGGTCGCCCTTCCCATCACCCGTATCCCGGCGACCGGGATTCTTATGGTCATCCCCTTGACGCTCGTGATTATCAGCTCGTCCTCTTCCTCGACCTTCTTGGCGCAGACGACGAGCCCGTTCCTCTTGCTGGTGACTATCGTTATCACTCCCATCGCGCCTCTCCTCGTTCTTCGATATGAGGACACCAGAGATCGCTTCCCGTATCCGTTCTCGGTGATGGTGAGCAGCACGGAATCCTCGTCAACCACGGCGAGGCTCGCCACCCTGTCGTTCCCTCTAAGGCGAACACCCTTGACTCCCATCGTGTATCTACCTGTCGCGCGGAAGTCCTTCTCCGAGAATCTGGCCGCCTTGCCCTGCCTCGTGGCGAGCACGATCTCCTTGCCTCCGTCGGACAGGCTCACACCCACGAGGCTGTCGCCCTCCCGGAGCTTCATCGCCCATATCCCCGTGACCCTCGGGTGGCTGTAGGCTTTCAGAGCGGTCTTCTTTATTTTCCCTTTGCGGGTCGCAAAAACGAGATAGTGGGATTCGTCGTACTCCTTAATCGGAATCATTGCGCTGATGTTCTCTCCTCTCTCCAGTCTCGGGAGTAGGTTCACGATGGGCTTCCCCCTCGCGTGCCTCCCTCCCCTGGGCAGTCTCCAGGCCCTCAGCCAGTGGACTCGCCCCTTGCTCGTGAAGAAGAGAATGTCATTGTGCGTGGAGGTGACGAACATGTCGACGATGTAGTCCTCCTCCTTCGTCTCCATGCCGATGAGGCCAACGCCCCCTCTCCTCTGCTGCCTGTACGTGTCGAGCGGGAGCTGCTTGATGTAACCGGTGTTCGTGATGGTCACAACGACATCCTCGACCGGGATGAGGTCCTCTATCTCGAGGTCCTGCGGGTGCGTGTCTATCTCCGTCTTCCTCTCGTCGCCGTACTTCTCCTTGAGCTCCAGAACCTCGTCCTTGATTATCTGGAGGATCCTCTCCTCCGACGCCAGGATCCTCTCTAGCTCCTCTATAGTCTTCTTGAGCTCTTCCATCTCCTTGCGGAGGTTCTCTATCTCCAGTCCCGTCAGCTTCTGGAGCCTCATCTCCAGGATGGCCTTGGCCTGGATCTCCGTCAATTCGAATTTCTCGATGAGGCCGTTTCTCGCCTCCTCCGCGTTTCTCGATTTCCTTATGAGGCCTATGACATCGTCTAGGTTGTCAATGGCCGTGATCAGACCCTCGACGATATGCTCTCTCTCCATCGCCTTGTTCAGGTCGTACTCCGCGCGCCTTCTGACTATCTCCTCCCTGAACTCGATGAAGCACTGAAGTATCTCCTTGAGCGTCAGGACCTTCGGTTCCCCGTCGACGAGAGCGATGTTGATGATTCCAAAGGTGGACTGCATCTGGGTCCTTGCGTAGAGCTGGTTCAGGATCACGTCCTCGTTGGCGTCTCTCCTGAGGTCCATAACGATCCTCATTCCCTCCCTGTCGCTCTCGTCCCTTAGGTCGACGATCCCGTCGATTTTCCTGTCCCTGACTAGGTGCGCTATCTTCTCGAGGAGAGAGGACTTGTTGACCATGTACGGAATCTCGGTGACAACGATGGACCTCTTCTTCTTGACCGACTCAATCTCCGCTTTCGCGCGGATACGGATGACGCCCCTCCCTCTGTGATACGCTTCCACGACTCCCCTGGTCCCGTAGAGGATCCCGCCAGTGGGGAAATCCGGGCCCTTTATGACCTCAAGAAGCTCCCTCGTGTCCGCGTCGGGATTCTCGATCAGGAGCACTATGCCGTCAACAACCTCGGAGAGGTTGTGGGGAGGCATGTTCGTGGACATGCCCACGGCTATCCCGCTCGAGCCGTTGACCAGGAGGTTCGGGAGTTTCGAGGGCAAGACGCTCGGCTCCTTCAGCGAGCCGTCGAAGTTGTCGACGAAGTCCACTGTGTCCTTATTGATGTCGGCAAGCAGCTCGTCCGCTATCTTCAGGAGTCTGCATTCCGTGTATCTCATCGCGGCGGCCTCGTCCCCGTCAACCGATCCGAAGTTGCCGTGACCGTCGATGAGCATGTACCTCAGGCTGAAGTCCTGCGCCATTCTCACGAGGGCGTCATATATCGCCTGGTCTCCGTGCGGATGGTATTTTCCCAGGGTCTCCCCAACGACCCTGGCGCATTTCTTGTGGGGCTTCGAAGAGTCCAGCCCCATGTCCTTCATCGCATACAGGATCCTACGGTGAACGGGCTTCAGACCGTCTCTCACATCGGGAAGGGCCCTTCCGACGATCACGCTCATGGCGTAGTCGATGTAGGAGCTCTCCATCTCCTGCTCTATCGGTCTCTTCGTAGTCCTGGTCTCTGCTTCCTCCTCCAATCGACCACCTACACGTCAAGATTCACGACTTCGAGGGCGTGGGCCAGTATGAACTCCCTTCTCGGCTCGACTGCGTCGCCCATCAGAATCACGAAGATGTCCTCAGCCCTGGCCGCATCCTCGATCGTCACCTGCTTCAGTATCCTCGTCTCCGGGTCCATCGTCGTTTCCCAGAGCTGGTGCGATCTCATCTCTCCGAGTCCCTTGTATCTTTGGATCGAGACCCCGCGGCCCAGCTCTTCGAGCTTCTCCGCCCTGTCGTCCTCTGTGTAAACGTAATGAATCGTCTTCCCCTTTCTCAGGCCGTAGAGGGGCGGCTGCGCGATGTACACGTAGCCCTGCTCTATGAGCTGCTTCATGTACCTGTAGAAGAACGTCAGCAGCAGTGTGCGAATGTGCGAACCGTCCACATCCGCATCCGTCATGATAATTACCTTGCCATAGCGCAGTTTAGCGACATCAAAATCTTCCTTCCCGATTCC
>JAGMCJ010000163.1 GCA_023129265.1 Thermoplasmata archaeon
CCATTCCTGTGGTGGCGTGAACAGTTACTCTGAAGAAGTAGGCGATCGATGGCGATAGCCCTGTGACTGTGTATCGTTCAGTCGCCTGACTCGAGATATTCCTTACCGTAACGGCGTCCGAGAAGTTTGCTCTGAATGCTCGCTCGATTACGTACTTCTCAAAGCCTACTTGGTCTTTATTCGGATACCATGATATGTCAACGGTGTCCCAGGGTCTTTCTGGGTTGACAACAATATTCCGAACGTGGACCATCGAAGGAAGAGTGGTCGCCGAAACCTCGTTGGAAGGCATGCTTCCGAGAGAACAAGGAGGCTCCTCTCCATACCCGCTCCTGTGTACCACAACGATCTTGAAGTAGTATGATGTGGAGGGCTCCAGACAGTATACCCTAGTCCGGTCGTATGAGCCATATGCCTGGGTATGGAATGTGCTCGAATTAGGCGTGAAATTGGGCGTGGTTGACTTATGCACCTCCAGTCGATCTCGATAGCAGATACCATCGCCGTCGGGGTCTGGTTCTTCATAAGGATGAGCTGTCGACTGCAAAACTAGTGAAGTGCTCTGAATCTCAGTTGGCTCGAAGAGGGTCACGGAGGAAGCGACCGCTGACTCAGGAATGGAGAGCGGAATGAAGAGGAATCCGAGCGAAGTCACCGCGAAGATTACGAATACCTTCCCTTTCATCTTGAGGCCTCCACTTTGTATTCGAGCCTCTCCAAGCTATTTGAAACTATTGTGGTACTTACCATGTTTTGCACCAGCCGACCGTCAAGTGCAGGCACCGTGATGTCCCACGCGCCGACACTCCCTCAGTCGTCCTGGAACATCCTCCTCGGGTTGAACTCCATTCTCACCGATGCAGGAAGTCCATCTGGTCTCTCTCGAGTTGTCCTAGCATCACTTTCGCTTGTTCGGTCTTTTGGAGATACGTCAGGCTGGGTTTGTTTCCAAATCGACAATGAGCGATTCCAAAAGAATAATCTTATGAGCGACTATCACTTGGCAATAGCAGGAGGAGTGATCGCATGGCCAAGAGAACATACGCGGATTTGGTCTTCAACGCTTGCCTCGAGGATATCGACAAGGAGGTCGCTGACCTCATAGGGTTCGAGGAGGAGCGGCAGGATAGGAAGCTCATAATGATTGCATCCGAGAGCTATTGTCCCAGCCCTGTGAGGGAGGCGGTCGCGTCCGCCTTCGCGAACCTCTACGCCGAGGGGCACCCGTCGGTGAGGATGGACAAGGAGGACAGGAGGCTGGCAACGGATTATGAGCACCAGATGACGCACCAGCGCAGGTACGCGGACAGGAGGTACTACAAGGGCTGCGAGTACGTCAATGTCATGGAGAACCTGGCGGAGAGGAGGCTGGCGGAGATCTTCGCGACGGACGAGATATCCGCGGACGAAATCTACGTGAATGTTCAGCCGCTCTCCGGGGCCATTGCCAACAACGCCGTCTACAGTGCCTTCCTTGAGCCCGGTGACACGGTCATGGGGATGGCGCTGAACGCGGGCGGGCATCTCACGCACGGGAGCGACGTGAACCGCTCCGGGCGGTACCACAATGTAATCCCATACTACCCGGACGACAGGACTGGCAAGTTCAACTTCAGAGAGCTGAAGAAGCTCGCCAAGGAGCACAGACCGAAGCTGATCATCGCAGGATACAGCGCGTACCCGTGGAACATCAACTGGAAGAAGTTCAGGGAGGTCGCCGACGCGGCTGGCGGGGCCATTCTCCTTGCGGACATAGCCCACGTCGCAGGTCTCATCGTCGGCGGTCAATTCAACAACCCGATAGGATACGCGGACGTGGTCATGTTCACGACCCAGAAGTCGATCTGCGGTCCTCGCGGGGCGGTCCTCCTGACCACGGACAAGGAGAAGGCAAAGGCACTGGACCGGGCGGTCTTCCCGGGCGAGCAGAGCGGGGCGCATCTGAACAACATCATCGCGAAGGCCGTGTGCTTCGAGATAGCCAAGACGCCCGAGTTCAGGGAGCTGCAGAGGAGGATCGTGGAGAACGCGAAGCATCTGGCGAGCTCGTTCAAGAAGCTCGGGCTCACGGTCGCCTACGGCGGGACGGACAGTCACCTGCTGCTCATCGACCTCAGGGACATCAAGACGAGGACCGGCTACCCGCTCACGGGCGAGATAGCCTCCCGCATCATGGAGCTCTGCGGCATCGTCATTAACAAGAACACGATTCCGTACGACGAGGACGCCATACACCCGAGCGCGGTTCGCTTCGGCACGACGTGGGTCACACAGCGAGGCCTCGGGAAGAGCCAGATGGAGAAGATCGCCGCCCTGGCCCACAGGGTCCTGACGAACATCCAGCCCTTTGACTACGTCGGTCGGGAGAAGGACGTGGGCAGGGGGAAGATCGACCTCAGGATACTCGAGGAGGTCAAGCGGGACGTCGACGAGCTTGTCAAGGAGGCGAGGAGCGAGGTTCCCGCGCCGAGGCACGGCTATCCGCATTACTTCCAGGGGCCAGAGGACGGGGAGGAGAACCCCTTGGAGGCCGTCCACAAGATCTCCCGCGCGAAGCTCCGGGGGATAGGCGGCGGGAAGGTTCCAGCCATCTACCACACTCTCAAGAAGGACCTCGAGAAGATCGGGAAATCGACGGGCGTGCTGGACGGCTGGACGCACGGGCTCCTGGAGGTTGTCGGGTGGCGAGCGAGACCCTTCCTGGACGAGGTCTGCACCGGGCCGATTCGCGGGATGGAGGTCGGGGACAGCCTGAGGACTCTGGTTCTGGACAAGGAGGGGAGGATTATCGACGATGTCGTCGTGATGAGGGAAACCCCCGACAAGATGGGAAGGGACAGGTTCATCGTTGTTGCAAACCCGCAGAACGCGGACACGGTCAAGCTGTGGTTCCGCGCGCTTTCCGATTCCTATGTCATCTTCGATGACGACATCTTCAGAAAGGTCCAAGGCCCCGTCATAGTTAGGGACCTGAAGCGTCATGGGAAGACGAGCATAATCCTTCACGGGCACAAGAGCCTCGGGATACTGAACAAGCTCTCGCCCGAGCTGAAGAAGTGGGATGGCAGAGGCTTGATGAAGGCCTCCCTGGACGACGTCAAGGTCACGATCGGATGGTCCGGGATGCACCTCAAATGTGAGAGGTATCATCTGATCGTAAGCAGGCGCAAGTGCGTGGACCTCTGGAACGCCCTCTTGGACGCTGGAAAGAGGATGGGCGCGGGCCCGGCGGGTATGGACGCCGAGCTGGAGACGCGGAAGAGGCGCTACCTCCCAATCTACGGGAGGAGGAAGACACACGCGAGCGAGATCGTCCTGAGGCGCAAGGAGTTCATGGACATGACCAAGCCCTACTTCGTCGGTCAGCGGGACTTCCTGCGCCAGAGGTCGCGGAAGAGGATATACAGGTACGAGCCAGAGGACATCCCGTTGCGGAGGAGCTGCCTGTACGAGGAGCACCTGAAGCTGACCAAGGAGACGTCGATGAAGCCCTTCGCAGGGTGGGAGATGCCCATACTCTACACGAGCATCGCGGAGGAGCATAGGGCCGTCCGCGAGACCGCCGGGCTCTTCGACGTGAGCCACATGGGTGTTCTGAGCGTTCAGGGCAGCGATGCGACGGACTTCCTGGATGCCGTGACGACGAACTACGTGCGATGGCTCAGACCCGGCGAGTCGCAGTACTCCTACGTGCTGGACATCGAGGGGCGCGTCATCGATGACATCTTCATCTACAAGATCGACGAGGACGACTACATGGTCGTCGCGAACGCCGTGAACGCCGAGAAGGTCTTCGCCTGGCTTCAGGCGGCGAGCACCGGGGAATATCTCTTGAGCCGCGAGCATCCCACGGTCGAGGCGAGCGGGGACGTCTCCGTGAGGGACCTGAAGGACCCCTTGAGCGGGCGGGACCAGCGGGTGGACATCGCGCTGCAGGGACCCAAGTCCCGCGAGATTCTCATGCAACTCGTCCAAGGGGAGAAGAACAGGAGGAAGCTCTGGTCGCTCGGCAGGTTCGAGCTGATGAGAGCGAGGATGGCGGCCACGTCTCTGATAATCTCCCGCACAGGATACACGGGAGAGGAGTACGGCTACGAGCTCTTCGTTCATCCCAAGAAGGCGCCCAAGCTGTGGAATCTCATCCTTGAGAAGGGCGAACCCTTCGGTGTGAAACCGGCGGGTCTGGGCGCGAGGGACTCGACTCGGACCGAGGCGGGATTCCCACTCTGGGGCAACGAGCTGGCGGGCAACCACGACCTCTTCCCGACCGAGACCGGGTACGGCTCGTTCGTCAAGCTCCACAAGCCGTTTTTCGTCGGCAGGCAGAGGGCCGTCGAGAAGGCGTTGGACAGGAAGCGGGAGGTCGTCCGCTTCAGGATGGAG
>JAGMCJ010000164.1 GCA_023129265.1 Thermoplasmata archaeon
TGAATGCCAGTATGCAGGTCTCATGAATCTCGGGGCCGGGGATTCCCATCTCCTCCATGACGCGCGCAAAGTCGATGGGAGTGAAGCAAGGCTCATCCTTCTGAGGCACAGGCCTACAAAAACCCGCAGAGAGATAAGAAACTTCCCCCCGCCAGGGAGGGATTTGGCACGTCCCGCTCAATCTGCCTCTTCCGCGGTCCGCTGATTCTCCTTCGCCGTTGGGTCTGTGAGGTCTAGGTATTGGACATCATCACTGTGCTGACCGGCTGGATCTCCCCACTCCCCCTCCAACGGAGAAGGTTCGGGAGAATGTGGTTCGTGTTCCTCAGCCTCTCCCAGGAAAGCTTCTCTGTACATCTTGTTCGCCAACTCCTCAAAGGACTGGCCGAGAAGTCCGAAGGCGAATCCGAGCAGAAATACGCAAAAGCCCGGCAAAAGGAGCCACCACCAGGACCCGAGAACATTGGACTGTTGGATGAGCATGAGCATCTGCCCCCAACCCGCTGTCGTGATATCCCCAAGACCAATGAATTCCAATCCGAAGATGACGAGGAGGAATACGGGAACAACAATCTTGGCGTAAGAGGCCCCACGGACGAGCATTCGAGGAAGGACGTCCCTGAGATAGTGATCCCTCCTTCCCTCACCCGAGCTCAGTCGCGAGAAGAGAGGAGAGGTCTTGATTTCTCTCGTCTCCACATCGATGAGCTTTGTCACGATGGCCGACAGAACGAGTACCACAGCGAGAAAGATGCCTGGATGAGCAAGCATCGGTGCTTCCGAAACCACCACAAGGACAAGGGCCAACAATAGAACTGGGATGGCCAGACTCACGTTGACCAGAAGCATTATGAAAAATGTCCACCAACCACCAAGGTAGCCCGAGACAGTCCCGAGAAGGGTACCGAGCCCCACAATCAGAATAGCACCGAGAATCACAGGCCAGACAACGGAGAATCCGGCGATGAGCTGAGCGAAGATGTCCCTCCCCTGATTGTCCGTTCCCAGGGCGTAGCAATTCCCAGAGGAGTAGCATCCGGGCGCGAGCGGGGCTAGGTACTTCCCGGTAGAGGATATCGAGTGGACGATGCCCGGGGAGTTCGTCACGAAGACGGATGCATGGAGATGACCACTCCCCATCTCGTCGCGCCAAACGAGCGGATGACCTTGTATTCGCCCCTCGAAGTGGGCGCGGAACGAGACATTGCCGTCGATGTTGAGCGAGTAGAGATAACCTTCTGAATCGCCCACGAAAACTACCCTCATACTACGATCGTAGAACGGTGTCGTGGGTTCCCCCTCCGCATGAAATCTCCCCCTGATCCGGCCCCTTGGGAGGTCACCAACCGGATCTCTGCGCAGTGTGTAGACCGTTCCAGACGATGAGCCGACAAAGATGTAATTCCCCCCCTCCACGGGCGTGGTGAGGCGTCCTTCGTCGAGGTTCTTCGAGAAGAGAACCGTGCCGTTGTTTGGAAAAATCGAATACAATGTGCCATCATCTGAGCCCGCGTAGACGAGTTCCAGATAGTAGGTATCGCCCTCAAGCTCGATTCGGGACATATCGCCAAGAGAGGGAGGAGAACTCCAGCTTGGGCCCATCGGGAACACCCCTCCGGGCAGTCCCGTCCAGACATCTGTGCCGTTCTCAGTCCAAAGGGCTCGAAGGTTGCCATCGTTCACGAAAACGCGCTCTCCGTTGTCATCGACACAGACCGAGCTACTCATCTGTGCCCTCGTGGGAAAGAGATTCGCCATCAGTATCGGCCTGTCTCCCAAGTGCTGGCTCCAAAGCAGGGTTCCGTTGGGGGAGAAGGCATAGAGCACACCATTTTCCGTTCCAGCGAAAATCCGTTCCTCGGGCGAGAATCCTGCCCAACCATCGGAGTAAGCTGCAATGGAGGATACGGAGCCGTCGAGACTGATGATGGTTACGTCATCTCCAGAAGGAAGTGGCGAGAGACCTTCGTTGATGCCCCCCAGGCGCTCCTCCCTGAGGATGTACAGACTTCCACTGTTCGTTCCCACAATTACGTGTTGAATCTCCTCTGCTTGATTGTATGAGCTACCGAAGTTGACGGCGACGGGTTCTGAACTTATCTCAGAATCCACGGTGAAGCAGCACGTATGGGGAGACGGTGTCTGAGATGTGTTGAGCCAGACCCTCCCACCCGTAGATGCGCTTACTGCGATCAGGTTTCTTCCTGAGGCGAAATAGATTCTATCCGCTCGAGCGTCCAGGGAAGCGGGATTGAGACGCACGGCGACTGAGAAGTTCGTTGAACCCGAGCCACCATACAATGATGAGCTCGTGTCGATTTCCCAGAAATACTCCAACTCGATCAGATCTTCCGCTGGGGCCCGCCAGTTGATGGGATCTCTTGTCAGGGACGGTCCCACCAGGGATGTCAAGCAAAAGACCAGGATAATCAAGAGCCCTGTCCAGAAAAGTAGTGATTTCTTGAGGAATGTCCAAGCGCTGATGAACATCCCCCGGTAGTGCGAGACAAGGCCTCTCAGATAGTCAGACATCTCCTCCACTCCTGAGAATGACTAGACACTATTATTGGTTTCGGCGGTAGAGTAGTCAGGCACGCTTCTTGATGTGCACCTACGAGTCGTCCTGCATTGTGCGAATGGACACAAGAACCGATTTGGCATCCATTTTTTGTGCTCTCGGTTCCCTTCTAGACCCTAGGACGACGCAAATGTAAGGAACATCGCGGGATTTCCCATCTGATATGGGAAGCAAAAACCTTATTTGGTGACCAGACAATCCATGTCTCTGGACCTGTGCGGTGTTCGGCAATCCCAAGGGTTCTCAGCATAACCACCGGTCCTGCGGAAGAATGGGTAGGCATATGTGGGCAGCAGAACTCAAACGGAGCGATTGTGCGTATTCCACTTCTCGATCAAGGAGATAGTTCATGTCACGGAACAAGAGCGGGTCCACCGTCCAGACTTGGTTGTTGATTGTCACGCTGATAGCGACCTCGGCCGTTGCGTTTGCGGGCGGGCAGTTCGGCACCCTGAGCTCAGAAGCTCCCGCGAAGGAGCTCGCGGACTTCCAGCAGGATTCGATGTTTCAATACGAGTCTCACGTTGTGACCGCGCAAGAGGTCGAGAGGCTCAAGGAGACCATAGGCGTGCGGGACCCGCAGAAGAACTA
>JAGMCJ010000165.1 GCA_023129265.1 Thermoplasmata archaeon
TATGCCGGCGGACTCGAGCCATTGCCTCTCTTTCTCCCGGTCGGACTCCCATTCGAGCACTCTCCTGTTCCCGAACGTTGGAGCTTGGATCTCCTCGAACGCCTTGGGACCCACGTACTCGACGAACGACCCATGGGGAACGATGATGGCGTGTCTTGAAATGAGGTCGTCCACATGATCAGGAATCTCGGAGTAATCATTGATTACGAGGTACTCATCCGGCTCCGCAAGGGGGAACGCTTTGTAGAGCTTCGGAACGTTGCCTATCGCAATTCCGAGGGTTCTGAAGCCCTCCTTCCTCGCACCGTGAAAGATTTGAAGGCTTGTATGAGAACAGACCGTGCAAATCGTGAGATCCTTCTCGTATTCCTCAAGGATTCTGTTGATGGTTTGTTTGGGAACCATATCCAATAACAGCCTTGCGCTCTTAAATCTTTTGCGGGACACCAGATAGCAGGGCCAAGGCGGATTCTATGATTGTGGATCGGTCCGCATCATCGAGTCTTCTTGAGCGTAATCCCTTCCTGATCCTGGAAGTGGCCAGACCTCTCGTCATACTTCCTCTTGGCGGGCCGGTCAAGCTTCTCAAAAACGACCTGAGCGAAGGTCTCCCCGATTGGCACGTCAATGACTTCTTTGGTTGAGTTGAAGGCGGACAGTGTGAGGTTCCCCTCAAAGCCCGCATCGATCTTCCCAAAGGAGGCCATCACGCCCTTTCTCGCCCAGGACGTGCGTATCCAGAGCTGCGCCGCAATGTCCTTGCTCATCTCGACCCGCTCTTTCGTCCCTATCGCGAACCACGTCTGCGGAGGGATCTCTGCCCTTCCCTCATTCACCGTTCTGTCAACGCCAGAAACGAATACCTCATCGATCGTCAGGTCGTATCCGTTGGGAGTCAGGTTCTCCTCCCTGAAGTCGGTGATTCTGAGCTTCCCCTCGCGCATGAATTCTGATATGTCCTCATCGGACAGGATTGTCATACAAGGTGTATTCTGACTACCAGACTAAAAACCTTGCCCTTGTGCGATGATTGGCACTGTGTCTGGGAAAATGATAAAACACAAGATGACCTTATCCGGCTGAGGGTGATTACATGGACTTCGTGCTCACGGAAGAACACAAGATGCTTCAGAAGATGACCAGAGACTTCGCTCGAGAGGAAATCGAGCCTCACGTGAAGGAGTGGGAGGAGCAGGGGGGCATTCCACGCGAGGTTTTCGATAAGATGGCGAAGCTCGGAATGCTTGGCGCAACCGCTCCGCCGGAGTATGGCGGCAGCGGGATGGACCAGGTCAGCTATCACATGATGACGGAGGAGATAGCCAGAGCGTGCTCGTCGCTGAGAACCGCCGTATCCGTCCACATATCCCTCTGCCAGACCAATATATTGAAGTTCGGGAACGAGGAGCAGAAGAAGAAGTACCTCGTCCCGCTCGCGAAGGGTGAGAAGCTCGGGGCTTGGGCGCTCACCGAGCCCAACGCTGGAACGGATGCTGCAAACCAGCAGACGAGGGCGAAGCCAGAGGGGGACAGCTACGTCCTCAATGGCACGAAGATGTTCATCAGCAACGGAAGCGTCGCCGATGTGGTCATCATATTCGCCCGCCTCCCAGGAACAGAGAGACATAAGGGAATCTGCTCATTCATACTTGAGAAGGGCATGGACGGTTTCTATCCAGGAACGGTCGAGTCTAACACGAAGCTCGGGTTGAGAGCTTCCCCGACTGCCGAGCTCGTCATGGAAGACTGTGTTGTGCCGAAAGAGAATCTCTGCGGTAGCGAGGGCCAGGGCTGGGAGATAGCCATGGACATACTCAACCACGGACGCCTGAGCGTCGCCGCTGGTGCGGTCGGAGTCGCCCGCGCATGTCTCGAGGAGAGCGTCAAGTTCGCCAAGGAAAGGGAGGCCTTCGGCAGACCCATCGCCAAGTTCCAGATGATAAGCAAGATGATTGCGGAAATGGCCATGAACACCGATGCTGGTCGCTTTCTGGTTCTAAGAGCCGCGAACCTCATGGATAGAGGCGAGGACCCCACGCTGGCGGTCTCAATGGCAAAGCTCTTCACGGCAGAGATGGCGATGAAGGTGGCTGACGATGCGGTCCAGATTCACGGCGGCTACGGATACTCCGGTGAATACTCTGTCGAGAGATACTTCAGGGATGCGAAGGTCTGTGGAATATACGAGGGCACGAACCAGGTCCAAACGCTCGTAATCGCCAGAGAGGTCTTGAGAGATTAGACGTGTGAAAACCGGTCTCATGGATAGGCCCTTGTGAGCGTCCTCGGGAACGGGATGGCGTCCCTTATGTGATTGAGCTTGCATATCCACTGGACAATCCTATCGATTCCCATGCCGAACCCAGAATGGGGAATCGCCCCGTACCTTCGCGTGTCGAAGTACCAGTCGTAGCTGCTCGGGTCCTCCCCCTCCTGGAGGAGGTTCTCCTTCATCTTCTCAATGTCGTTCTCCCTCTCCGAGCCGCCGATGAGCTCGACGCCTATCTCGGGAGCAAGGAAGTCGAATGCCAGGGTCACCTCAGGGTCCTCTGGGTCGACCTTCTTGTAGAATGCCATCACCTGTCTTGGATAATGGGTCACAACCGCCGGTTTGTTGAAGAACGCCATGAGTTCTCTCTCCTCAATGGTCCTCAGGTCCTTTCCCCATTCGACTTCCACTCCCGCTTCCTGGAGCTTCTCGAGCGCCTCAGAGTACTTCATCTTCAGGAACGGGGGCGTGATCTCCCTCAGGTCATCAGGGTCCCGCCCAAGCGCCGTGAGCTCGTCTGGCATCTCCTCCGCGGCGATCATGCAGATGTGAGAGATCAAGTTCTCGCCGATCTCTATGGCTTCGTCCATTCCCATCCAGGCCATTTCGGCCTCGGCGTGCCAGTACTCAGTAAGGTGCCTTGTTGTCCTTGACTTCTCCGCCCTGAACGACGGGGCGACCGTGTATATCTTCTCGAGGCCGAACATGGTTGCTTCTGCATACAGCTGCCAGCTCTGTGTCAGATACACCTTCCTTCCGAAGTAGTC
>JAGMCJ010000166.1 GCA_023129265.1 Thermoplasmata archaeon
GTCTCGTGGAATCCCTGGCTCCTGAAGTAGTCGTGTATGGCTCCGAAAATGGACGAGCGGACCTTGAGCACGTTCGTCATCTTCTGTGACCTCACCCAAAGATGCCTGACATCGAGAAGGAACTCCTCGCTCTTGTCCTTCGATATCGGGAATTTCTCTGCGAAGTTGACAACGCGGAGATCCTCCGCTCTTATCTCGTACCCGCCTGGGGCTCTTTCGTCCTCGACGACCTCACCCTCCACTTCAATGGAGGATTCAACGAGTGCCTGCTTGGCATCCGCGAACGCTTTCTCGGGAACGCTCCGCTTGTCCACGGTGACCTGAACAAGCCCGCTCGAGTCCCTTATGACGGCGAACACAAGGCCTCCGCTACTCCTCGTGCGGTGAATCCAACCGCGGATTTCGATGACTTCGCCGGTATGCTTTCCCTGCAAAATCTCCCTTATGGTCACCATGATTCGCCGCAATATGCCCTTTCTGCTAAATTAACTTCTGGTCTCGCCAAGATTGATATAAACAATTGACTTTGAAGATGACAGTGATAAGGAAGGCCACCCTCTCTGACCTCAGAGACTTATGTACGATTGAAAGACGCTGTTTCGAAAGGAAGAGATTCTCAGAGGACCACATGAGGTGGCTCCTGGAGAATCCTGATGTCACTTCATACGTTTTCTACAACGAGGATGGAATAGTGGCGTCCATGATACTCATGAGGCTGGGAAGAATCGGAAAGGTGATCTCTCTCGGAGTGGCCCCTGGGCACAGGAGGAGAGGCATCGCAACGCAACTCATGGCGCTCGGAGAGAGGGAGATGCGGGATTGCGGGGCGGCCTCAATGCACCTCGAGGTCGGCGTCACGAACCGTGCTGGCATCAGGCTGTACGAATTCCTGGGATACGAGACCGTGAGGAAGATGCCTGAGTACTATTCTTGGGGAGAGGACGCGCTCGCCATGAAGAAGCCGATGTAGAAAGGCTTAAATCCAGTCTCGCAAATCCCAATGTTCCATGCTCTCACTTCCGACGAAGTTCTTCGTCACTTCGGGAAGGGCTTCCAGCAAAGTCACGGACCTCAACGCTTTCGACCGAGCCCTGCTGAATGCCAGGATTGGAGAGCAGAATCTGGTGTCCGTCTCGTCCGTTCTTCCCGCTGGCATTGAACAGGTGGAAGCCCATGATCTTCCAGTAGGTGCGATAACGCATTGCGTGATGGCGCAGATGAGAGGCGGGGAGGGAGAGATGATCTCCGCGGGCATCGCCTACGCCTTCAGGAAGGATGGCAAGGGAGGGTATGTCTCCGAGGGGCACATCCATGGCGCAAAGAAGGCCCTGGAGGAAATACTCGAGTGGAAGATGGAGGAGATGGCAAGGCTGAGGCGGCTCGAGCTGAAGCCCATCGAGTACAAGACAGAAGAGCTGTCGATCCCGATGGACCACTACGGCGCGTGCGTTGCGGCCCTCGTCTACTTAGGATAATGTACGGTGTCGTTGTCTGTTCACGTTGCGAGAGGGCGAGAGCGGTCAACCTGAGCCAGAAGACGTCGACCTGCGAGTGCGGGTCGAAAATCCCAATCCAACGGTCCAAGACATACTTCAAGAGCGATTCCCAAAGAGAGGCTGCGGAGGCTGTAAGGCAGATGAATGCTCGCCTCTCCGGTGCCCCCGCCCCGGGGTTTGAGGGTGACGTGAGAGCCCCTCAGAGAAAGGAGGACCTGGAATCGGCTCTGTCCGGCCTCTTTGGGAACGAGGTGAGAACCAGAAGGCAATTGAGGGCGCTCCTGGCGAAGCTCGGAGTCGGGGATTCGGACAGAGTGATAGACGAGCTCCTTGCGACTGGGGTCCTGTTCGAGCCCGAGAAGAATCATTTTCGCCTGGTCTGACGAGCCAGAACCAGGGCCACGAGGACGGCGACGGGGAATAACAGCAAGTCTAAGCCAGGAATGGCGCCTCCCTCGCTTCCCAGCTTCACGACGACAGTGCCATCGGCTGAGTAGTCGATCGTCGTGAACGTGTCATCTATGGACGCCCCTCCACCCAGGGAGACGTAGGAATAGGGGTAGTAGTAGTCCTCGAGATGTGTCCCATTCCCATCGGATTTCCACTCGCTGAACCGATTCGCTCCTCTCACCAGGAACTCGTGATTCGCCATGTCTACGGTGACATTCACTCCTCCAGTACTGGTGGGCATGTAGAACTCCAGCCATGCGTGACCCACCCATTCGTTTGTGACGGAGTTGAGCATGGCCCCCAGCTCCACCCACGAAGGAACGCCTTGGGAGCGCAGCAGGGACGCGAACAGGAAGGACATATCGTCGCAATCCCCGCTTCCGTCCTGAAGCGTTTCCATCGGGTACTTCACGCTCCCAGTTCTGGATGAGCTGTATGCGATATGTGAATCCAGATACTCGTATGTCCTCTGGGCTATCTCGAATACTGGCATGTCGCCCGGGGCGATTTGCGCTGCCAGGGTCTCGACGTATGTGCCTTCATACTGTATCCTCCACTCGTCGTGGTTGTACTGCGTTGAGAGTTGGACGAACAGAGGGTCTACCTTGCTCGCGTCGCTGACAGAGAGCACATTGTATTCATCGATGTCCCACCATATCGTCCTTGTTTGAATGTGATACGTGGCCTGGATGTCCGCCTCTCCGGAACTTTGCCAGACCATCCAGTCGGTTCCATACTTCTGTACGGTGTTGTAGGCAGGAGTGGACGAGATCCCGATGACCCGCTGAGTTCCCCCGCCGATAGCTGGCGGTTCAGGCACGTCGACGGTGTACGATGTGACTGAAGATATCGTGATCGATCTTCTGACCGTGAAATCGACGCTCTCGGGAAAGGTCCTGTAGGAAAGCGGGTTCAGCCAGCTGATCAGGGCATCTCTGAGAAAAGGCGTCAGGATGACTATTACCAAGAGTATGAGGATCACTATCAGAATCGCCCGTTTGGCTCTGGGGGGTCTGCGTTCGGGTTTCCGCGACGGTCTGGTCCTCTGCCGCCTCGTTCTCGCCACTCTTGTCGCTGGAGGTCTCCGTCTGACTTCAGGAGGCGGAGGCGGTGGAGGTGGTGGCGGAGGAGGAGGTGTGCTCATGACAATCGAGAATTGGACCCGGGATGATATCATGATTTCGTGCCCATTCTCAGTTTTGGAATCAGACCTACTGCCTCTTGACGATCTGCAGTTTCTCTCTGATCGCCTCTTTCACAAAATCAGCGACGCTGACATAGCCCAATTGCGGGTTCTGCTTTATGAGTTGCTGGATGAAGATGTGCAGCCCGCGAGGAATGGAGACGGTGCTGTATCGCTGTCTTGTCATTCAGGAATGAATCAGCCGTGAGTCACATATAGTTTGTCCAGAAGTTATCGGTGGTGATTCTCATTTCGTATCGCACGCCGGAGACTGTCTTTCAGTCACCCGTCAGTTAGACTTGTGTTTCCAGTCAATCACGGATAATAGGAGGCTCCTGCCAACTACTTCTCTCGGTTTTGCGTGAGTCTCTCCTTTCTCGCCTTCCGGGCTTTTTTCTTCTTGAGGTCATCGGGAATGCTTACTGGCAGGATGAGGTTGTATGCCCTCCAATAGAGCAGGAACGCGTACAGAACGGAGGCGATCAGGAAGGCGAATCCCACCCACGTGAGGTCCGGATATGCGTATGCAATGAGAAAGAATGGGGCTATGAGGAGCACGTAGAGTGCCCTGTACACGATGGCCTGGAGAAGACTGGGAAAGACATCGCCCTTTGAGGACCCGTACCCGATTACAGACCCCGTAGAGGCGTGTAGTGCGATAATCCCAATCGATAGAAGAACCAAGCCGAAGAGCGTGAGGGCATAATGAGGCAAACCCCCGATTGACAGAGTGGAGTAGTTGTCGTAGAAGGCCATGGCTGCAGCAATCCCGATAGACAACGAGAGGCCATAGAAGGTCGTATCAAATTTCAGCGAGAACCTCTTCATGTTAAGGAAGATCGTCTTGAAAGACTCCTCCACGACGGCCATCCCCAGAAAAGACAGAAACAGAATCCACAGGGGATCGGGTCCAGATGGAAGAGAGAGTCTGAGGATGTTCGCAACCGCTCCAAAGATGAATCCGATTATGAGCGTGAAGAAGACCTTCTGGAAATCAAAAAGGGATTTCTCCACGACGGGGTAATCGTAGTTTCGAAGTGCGTGGAAGACTATGGCGAATGCAGGTACGCCAACAATTATCGCGCTTGCTATGAAGGGAATGTCCATGAGACCGCTGGATTATCGTCGGCACATATATCTTTATTTGTGCACAAATTGAGAAGTTTGAGACAACAATTAAATATTCAGGGGATTTAATAATAGGGTCACAGAAGTCTGGACGTTGCGGTGAGCGGTTTGAGCGACAAGGAGAAGACGATCTGTCCCATCTGCGGCAAGGAGGTCGATTCTGGCGCTGAGTTCTGCGAGAATTGCGGTTCGCCCATGGACGTGTTGACCGCAGATATGGACGGCGAGAAACTCGAAGATTCCCTGGCGAGCCTGGAGGAGATCGTTAGCGAGGAACCTGATACGATATCCGTCTGTCCACAGTGCGGGGCCTTCACAAAACCATCTGACCACACGTGTTTGACGTGCGGGCATCAGCTGAAGGACCTCCCCGAGGGCAAGCCTGACACCGCGGAGGCTCCTGGGGAACGCGCTAGCATCGCCGACGCCATGTTCCTTTGTCCAGAGTGCGGAGCCTTCCTCACTGAAGAGACCCGCGTCTGCGACATCTGCGGCGCGGCCCTCTCACTCAAGGAGAGGATTGGTGTTGGCGATTTCACGGCGAGGGCTGAGGAGAAGGAGGATGTGTGCTCCGATTGCGGAGCCTACTTGGACGAGAGCACAGGGACGTGTCAAATATGCTCCGGAGAGGCTCCCGAAAAAGAGGCCGAACCCTCTGTTGAAAGAATCGATGTCGAGGACGACATAGACAAATTCCTTGAGGAGCTGGAGGCCACGGAGGTTTCCGAGGAAGTACCGATTGACCTGCTCGATGAACCCGTGGAGGGGGAGGTCACGATCGAGAAGGAGGAGGCTTCGATTCCTGAGATGCCTACTCCAAGGAAGCCCGTTGTAGCCAAGCCTGCTCCAACGCCAGTAGTGAAGAAAAAGGTCCCTCCAGCGGCCCCCCGCAGATTGTCGCGAGAGAGGTTGGCCCAGAGGCGGAGAGTCCAGGTCCAGAGGGTGCAGGAGTTCCTCGCCTACTCTAGTCTCGTTGCCATTGCCGTGTACTACGTCTCAAGCCAGGCGGGAGTGGATCTGATACACTGGATCATGCTTGGAGTGTTCGGGGTCATCTTTGGCACAGGACTCGCCCTTTCGCTGATCAACATCCCGAAGAACTGGAAGTCGGCCATGGTCAGGTCGATTCCGTTCATCGCGGGCTGCGCGGCAGTGATTCTGATCCCGCTTCTTCATCTGCTAGGTGCCGCGGAAGCCGTGTATTCCTTCGAAATGTCCGTAGTAATCGCTGGCGGATTGCTGTCCTTGTTTGGGATACTCGCCATGAGGCGGGACTTCCTCATATTCCTGATATGGTCTTCTGGCTCCCTTCTCGTCTTCCTAATGACATTCTCAGCCCTTGAGCTGCCAAGCACCTGGGGCATGAGCGGGCTGACGGGCGTCTCGCTCTGGACGTTTGGCTTCCTTTACCTAATACTCTCGGTGGCGCTCCTGACAAGGATGAAGTGGATTAGGGTTCTGATTGACACAGAGATCCTGGCGGGAGACAGGAAGTACCGAGAGAGGCGCTTCAGGGAGTCCATAACTTCATACGACAAGGCAATCAGCGCCTCCACGTACATCAGGAGCTCAGTGGACTCGTCGTACAACATGGACATTCCTTGGTACAGCAAAGGTGCCGCCCTGACGATCCTGGGGAAGTACGAGGAAGCCATCGAGTGCATAGACAATGCCCTGAAGTTGAGCCCGAACAACGAGGTGGCTCTGGTGAACAAGGGCATGGCCCTCTCGCGCCTGGGAAGACACAGGGAAGCTCTCAAGTGCTACAACGAGGCCATCAGAGTCAATCCCAACTA
>JAGMCJ010000167.1 GCA_023129265.1 Thermoplasmata archaeon
CCCTTCCAGTTCGTGTATCCGTCCGTGTCGTTCGCCTGCACGTAGAAGAAATAGTCGGACCAGTCGCCGTCTCCCCAGCCCGCCAAGGTCAGGGAAGTCGTTCCTGGCGGGAGCTCTGCAAGAAAGTGATAGCCCGCCCCGCTGAAATCATATGAGTCGCTCCAGTATACGGCGTAGTTAGTGACGTCGTCGAAGCCCGAGCCGTCGTCGGAGGACAGCTCCCACTCTATGGGCACATCTTCAAGATCGGTTCCCGCCAAGACCGCTCTCATCAGATCTGGCGGGTCTGGACGCGGGTCCAGGACCACCACGATTATCGTGTCCGTGCCCGTCAGATTGTCATCATCCATGACCGTCAGTGTGACGTAGAACTCTCCCGCTTCGAGGTACGTGTGGTTCACGATCATGCCCCCAGCGCCGCCACCGTCATCGAAATCCCAGGAGTAGTCGACGATGAAGCCATCAGGGTCGTATGAGCCGCTACCGTCAAACGTTACGATCTCCCACATGAAGACGACCTTGTTGTCCCCGGCATCGGCCACGGGCGGCACCTTCATTTTTCTGCCTGTCTCCACATCCATCGTGAAGTCGTACATACAGTCGTTCGTGTCCGAGCCTGGGAGCGGGTATCGGTGGATCTCGTACCCCGAGAGCGGGGCGTACGCGTCGGGCATTATCGTGTTGTCCGGCTCGCCGTAGTGGGTCCCGTTCCAGCTTCCGTTGAACTCGACCCTGTCCACGACCACGTCCCTTCCCGCGAAAGGAGCGCCTGTCGCGCCGGGATTGTCCCAGACCAGCTTGATCTCGTCGCCGTTGGTGTCGAGGTAGTCCGTAGAGCCCAGGTCGACGTACATGTAGCCCGCAGGCGAGGTCTCCCCGACAAGGTCGATCCGCGTTCCGCCGTGGATTTGCCCGTCGTTCTTCTCCAGATAGAAGTACCCCATCGGTGTTCCAGGAGGCGCGTAGATGTACAGGTACTGGCTCCCTTGGTCCATCGGCATCGTGGTGATGTTGTTTATCTTTGGGAGTGCCGGTGGCTGGATCAGCGCGACGGTCAGGTCCATGTATTCAGCTTCGAAGGTCCTCCAGGTCGCGTTCTGCTCGAATATCCAGCTTGAGATGTTCGACCCCGGCGAAGCGCCGAAGTCGGTCATGTCCCCCCAGACGTACATGATGTCGTCAACGCCGTGATCGCCGCCCTCTTTGATCCAGGGTGTGTCGGGGTCACTGGGTATCGTGACCTGGTTGCCACAGGTGTCCACGTCATACTTCCCAGATCGATTCCCAGGGTCCGGGTCCAGCGCGTCGTAGAAGGTCTCGTTCCATCCATACATCACGCCATCAATCCATGAGGTCACCAACTGACCGGGCTCCAACCGGGTGCCCTGCACGTCGTACGCATGGCCGTATGCGTTGTGAGGAACGGGAATCGCCGCCCTCGAGTTCATCACCAGTGGATTCACTGACACTACAATGAATGCGAAAATCACAAGCCCACAGATTGAGATTCTGCCCACAAACCTTCGGTTCTCCACCATCAGACTCCCTCCGGTGAGTTCTCGATGAGGTTACGACTACTTAGTTTTTTCCCGTCTGGATGGGGAACCGGTCCCAAGGTTAACCTTGTTCAAGGTTAACGGAGGCACTGACCTATCCTGACGATCGCGACCCCGCTCAAGTTAACCATGTTTATGGTTAACCTTTCGATGGGACTCGCCAGAAAATGGTCCCAGGGTTCGCGCAAGGTCTTGTGAACAGAGTTAACCATGGGTATGGTTAAGTTCCCGTGAAGCCCGCAGGAAGGAGCGGACGGTTCTCCTCGAGTCCGACCACTCACCCTTCGATTCTCTTGCTCAGGAAGTGCCTCTCTGGCGTGAACCCCGTCCTCTCGTACAGCTTTATGGCGATTGGATTGTTGTCCGCAACCTCCAGCTTGACCGCCTTGAGCCCTCTCGAGATGCAGAAGTCCTCCGCCGCTTTCAGAAGCATCCTCGCCACTCCTGATCTTCGGAACCGTTCTTCCACGAAGATGTCATAGATGAAGCCGTACCCCGCAGGGGAGAACATATTCTTGGTCTCTCCGACGACTATGTAACCGGCGAAATCATCATTCTCATCCTCCACCACGTAGATCTTGTTCGCCCTGTCCTTCAGCACAGGCTCGATGACCTGGACGGACGTCTTTCTCCATTTGGTGTAGTCATATCCTCTCCTCTCGCTCTCGGGTATGTCCCGCCAGACAGTCTCAACGCTCCTCTCGAGAATGTGCCTCATGTCGTCCGAAATGGCCTCACGAATTCTCAGGGAATCCCCGCAAGGAAATGGAAGCCGCCAATAAAACTATCTGCCCCACGTGATTTCGCCATCTCCGAGACTCAAAAGTGATAATCACGGCACTACGTTGATATCCATCTCTCTCGTTGATGAAGCACGGTGTCGAAGAGTGATATGCATATTCTGCGGTAGCGAAGGCCCAGACGCTGTATGCGCAACCTGCGGGGAATCCATTCACGAATCCTCCCCGATCACATTCCTTCCCGCTCTTCCCACGAAGACGGGGTTATCGGATCACTCCTGGAGGAGTGGAAGCCTTCTCGTTGTGCTGTCATCTTCCAAGAGCATGAGAACAGAGTCTTACTCCCAGCATGTCTTGGACGGGTCCTCGGATGAAACGAAGGCACACGGCACCCTGCTCAAGATCGTGGGGATATCGGAGGTCTGCAGCCCTGGGACGTACCCTCTGCTGAGCAGCGAGGAACGGGAAATCCTCTCCCAGATCCTGCGTTTCAAACCAACGAGGGAGAAAGGCGATGAAACCCTCATGAGAATCGGCAACCTCCATTACCTCCTCGCCAGGGGCCTCGACGGGCTCGGGGAATGGGCGGACCCCAAGAGGGACGAGCATCTGAAAGTCGCGAAGAGGGCCTTCTCCCGGGTGAAGTCGAACATCCTGGCAAAGAGAAACCTCGCCCTCGTCTACCTCGAATCCGGGGACGACAAGAAGGCCATGAAGCACGTCGATGCGGCTCTCAAGGAACTAAGGAAGGACGCCGAGCTCTGGACAGCCAAAGGGATCCTGCTCCACAGAACGGACCAGCAAGAGGAATCCCTGAAGTGCATTGACCGGGCCCTGAAGCTCAAGGAGGACGACCCGCGCACATGGACGGCGAGAGGGTCGCTTCTCGCGGACATGTCCAAGCCCGAGGATGCAGCGGACTGCTTCGACGAGGCGATTGTGCGGGACAGGACATTCATACCCGCATGGAGAGAGAAGATCGACGTCCTCCTCAGACTCGGTAGGAGGCAAGAGGCCGTAGAGTTCTCAGAGGTCCTTCAGGGCATGGTCAGTACGGGAGAGCTCCTCGAACCACTGAGCGAAGCGCTCGAACCGATTGACGTCCCAGAGGATGAGCCTGCCCTGGACAATCCCCTTGACGTGGTGAAGACCCGCGAGGAGATTCTGGACCTACTCCTTCAGGTGGACGGGATTGGAGAGAGCAAGGCCGAGACGCTCTTCGCTCACGGCATAGACTCGATCAACGGGCTCAGGAAGGCCTCGCTGGAGGAGCTCACGAAAGTGAAGGGAATAAGCGAGAAGATCGCTGAGAACATAAAGGAGATGATCGAGAGCAAGCCTCCAGGAGGGCCACAGAGCCGCGATGAACGCACCGAAGAGGTCATGGAAAGCGCGAGGGAGCATCTGGAGGAGGGCGACTACGAAAAGGCGCTCGCCGACTACGATTCCATCGTCGAATCGGACTCCCAGAACAAGGATGCGTGGTTCAACAAGGGAGAGCTGCTACAGGCCTTGGGGAAGAGTCGGGAAGCAGTGGAGGCCTTTGACAGGGTCATATCGATTGATCAACAGAACGTAGGAGCGTGGATGGAGAAGGCGAACACCCTGCTGGAGATGGGAAAGCCCCTCGATGCGGTGGAGTGCTACAGGAACATCCTCGCGATGGACCCGGATAACATAAGCTATCTCGTTGCCAGGGCAAACATCCTCGCGGAGGACGGCAATCACGAAGCGGCGATTCTGTGTTATAACATCGTCCTGGACAGGAGCCCGGGGAACACCGGTGCAAATCTGGGCGTAATCTTCTCTCTATTCGAGCTGGGTGACCTGGACAGGGCCGAGGGAATCCTGGATCGTGTGGCAAGGATGACCTCTCTCAACGAGAAGGTCTGGTGGGCGAGGGGATATCTCATGGACAAGAGAGGAAGGTGGGGAGCTGCGATTCAGTTCTATGACCGGGCTATATCATTGAAGTGGAACTACCCCGATCCTTGGACAGGAAAGGGCGAGATCCTCCTGCGCCAGGGGAAGTACGGAGAGGCGAAGAGTTGCTTCGAGAAGGTCCTTGAGGTAGATGGCAAGAACGCCGACGCCTGGCTGGGAAAGGCCGAAGCTCTTGATCGGATGGGCCTAAGGACACGCGCAATCGAGTGGCTGGACGGCTTCTTGGAGTTCCACCCGAACCATGAGAAGGCTCTCGAGATGAAGTCCAGGTTTCAGTCCGTGGAACCAGGGGCCCACGAATCGCACGTTCAAACGGCGAGAGCTCAGAGACAGGCGGCCCACTACGAGAGCGCGGCAGAAACCATCGTTAAGGCTATCAAGGAGAATCCCAATGAGGAGGATGCCTGGACATTGCTCGGTGACATACTGCTCGATGTCGCGGACCCGATTAGGATGCTGAACAACCTCGAAAGAGGGACATCCACAATGCCGAACGACCCAGATTTGCTCACGAACAAGGGAGCCGTGCTCCTGAGGTTGGGCATGTATGCCAACGCGCTCAAGTGCTTTGACAAGGCTCTCTCCGTAGACGAGAGCCATGGAAGGGCAAGGAGGTTGAGGGAGAGATGTATGGAGGAGACGGAGATGGTAGTGTGATGGGAAAAGAGGGAAAGGTGGCGAAGGAGATCCTGAGGGCCATAGGCGAAATGGAGGATGAGGAGTTCCACAGTCTCTGCCGCGAGCTGGCCGATCACATGGATGTTCGTATCGAGGAGATCGAGTCCTCCGGGGGAGAAACGAGGATAAGGGGCGAGATGAAGCGCGCTGGAAAGGACCCGGTCGCGCTCGTGCTGGCATTCAAGAGGGACACGGCGGAGCCCGAGGACCTGCAGAGGATAGTCTCGCTGAACAAGGACGCGGTGGGCATATTCATCACTCCTTCAGGGTTCAGCGAGGACGCCAGGACCTACGGGGAGGAGTTCGAGATCAAGATGTTCGACGCCGACGGTTTCATCACCCTTCTCAGACAATATGACCTCACGGACTCTCTGGAGGACAGGCTGCGAAAGAAGTTCATAGAGAAGGAGGGTGCGAGATTCCTACCGAGCATTGACAGGCTGGAGGGTTTCATGAAGCTGGCGAACGACCACTACTCCATCAACAGCCACAAGAAAGCTCTTCGGTATGTGGAGCAGGCTCTCGAGCTAAAGCCGAATTACGATCACGCCTGGTCACTGAAGTCCAGGATTCACGAAGCCTTCGGGGAGATGGACGAGGCGCTCGAGTGCGCCAAGAAAGCGGCAGAGTACAATATCGGCGATCCAGAGCTGTGGCTCGCGCTCGGCTCCGTCCTGTCAAGGATGGGAAGAACGAAGGAAGAGATTGAGTGCTATGACAGGGCGATAAGTCTGAACAAGAAGTTCGTCCAAGCGTGGACCAACAAGGGAGTGGCCTTGCACTCGCTGGGCAGGTACAAGGAGGCCGTGGAGTGCTACGACCGCGTTCTCGAGCTCGACACCTCCAACACCCAGTCCCTGAACAACAAGGGAGCCGCGTTGAGGAAGCTGGGAAAGGAAAAGGAGGCTCTGAAGATGTACGAGAAGGCGCTCAAGATAGACCCCGGTTTCGTTGATGCGTGGATAAACAAAGCTGTTCTTCTTCAGCTCGTAGGCGATGACGCGGAGGCCGTCAAAGCCTTCGACAAAGTCCTTCAGGAAGTCAAGGACGATCCGAAGATTTGGTTCCAGAAGGGCATCTCGCACATGAACCTACAGGAGGATGTGAACGCCAAGAAGTGCTTTGAGGAGGCCCTGGTTCTCGACCCGAGCCTCATCGAGGCGAAGACGGCCTGGGAGAAGATGAAGTCAGGGATCAGGAAGAAGGGATACCCCTGTTTTGGGGAATACGAAGCAAAGGACGAGGGGTGCGCGGAATGCAAGGTCTCTGAAGAATGCAAGGAGAAGAGCAAATGACACTGCCAACTGTTGACGAAGTGATCGATGCCGACAGACCAACCCTGAAGCACTACTGCAAGCTCTACGGTCTGCCCGTGAAAGGAAAGAACAGGTACCTGAGGGCGCGGCTGTTCGAGCTCATTCGGCTGGGGAAGGCGAAAGAGGACTCAGGGGATGAGATTGCGCCCGCGAACGGCCTGTCCCGCTTCAGAAGGGCCCTGCTGCTAGCATCAAAAGGAGAAGCCGAGCGGGCGAAGGACGAACTTGACAAGTGCCTGGAGGCGTGCCCGGAATCCGGCCTTTCGCTGATAGCGAAGTCCCTCCTTCTTGATGTCATAGGCGAAGAGGACTCGGTTAGCTACTCCGACGAGGCTGTTGCGATTGACGACCGCGTGGAAGTGCTTCTCGGAAGGGCCCTCGTGCTTCTCAACGCTGGGAGATGGAGCGATGCGGAGGACGCCGCCGACTCCCTGACCGGCAGGTCAGACGATCCCATCCCATGGCTATTGAAAGCCCTTGCCACGGTACCAGCGGGTCGGCCCGGTCTTGCCGTTCAGTTCTTGGACGAGGCCTTGGAAATCGATGATCGGATCCCGGAGCTCTGGAACATGAAGGGCGAGATCATCGTGCGCCTGGGCAACTACGGCAATTCCCTGCCATGTTTCGATCAGGCAATCAATCTGCGGGAGGACTACTCAGAGGCGCACAACAACAAGGGCGTGGCGCTTCTTCATCTCGGTCACTACGATGACGCTCTCGAGTGTTTCGAAAGGGCGCTGGGTTCTACGCCGAAATATCCAGAGGCTATGGCAAACAAATCGGTCGCCCTGCATCTGCTCGGGAATGGAATCGATTCATTGAGATGGATCGACATGGCAGCCGAAATCCAACCGACCGCAGAACTGTGGAACAACAGAGGACAGATTCTTCTTTCGATGGACCGATTCGATGAGGCCCTGTCATCCTTTGGCAGAGCGCTCGAGATGAACGAGGACTCCGTCGAAGCGCGCCAGGGTAGGGAGATTGCCCTCGAGAAGATGGAGCAGAAGAGGAGGGAAGAGGAATCCCTCGCCCAACCCACAGAGGTGCGCAAGTTCCTGGAGGCCGGCGAGACCGGACCCACCTAGCCAAGTCTCGCGAAATCCAGGAGGGAGCCTCTTTTTCCGATGTTGCTGATGAGACTCCTCACGCTGCCCGCTGATTGGTAGGTCTTCGTGAGAAGGTCGACGTGTCCCCTCCCCATGTTCTGGGCGCGTAGCTCCCTCTTGAAGACTCGGACGGCCCTCTTCCTCCGCATCTCGTATCGCAGGAACGTGAGGCCGAACTTGACCAGC
>JAGMCJ010000168.1 GCA_023129265.1 Thermoplasmata archaeon
TGATATTCCCCATTTTCTTCGGGCTCATGATTGGCGACCTTGGATACGGCCTGGTCATGATGGTAGTCGGCCTATGGTTGAAGGGGAAACTGAAAGACATACCAGAGCTTTCCAATCTGATGTGGATACTGTTCGTGTCGGGCATCTTCGCAACGCTCTTCGGGATGTTCCTGTACGGTGACGCCTTCGGCATTGCGTTCCACTATCACCCCTCTCCCGGAGAGGACCCCGCCCCTTGGCTCGGGTTCAATCTGATGGGTATCGACATCCCGTATCACGCGCCCATTCACAAGGTGGGCAAGTTCGGGGCAATGGATCTCATCGCTCTGTCCATTCTCGCGGCCGGTGTTCACCTCGGGATTGGGTTCATCTTCGGCGTCATGAATGAGAGAAAGCACAACAAGAGGCATGCACTGGCGAAGTTCGGATGGCTTCTGGTTCTGATCGGTCTTGTCGTCGTGCTGTTGAGGGTGGCAGTGCAGAAGGAAAGCCTTGTCGTTCCACAGGCCCTTTGGTACAACGAACTCGCCAATCTCACCCATCCGATTAGAGACGCAATGCTGGAGTCGTTCGTGTTCTTCGGAACCCTACAGATCTCATATGCGGGTGTGATCCTAGTAGTTGCTGGTATGCCGCTTCTCGTCATAGGTGAAGGCGGACTTGCCATCGTTGAGATAGTCGGTCTCGTGGCAAACACGTTCTCCTATGCTCGTATCGCTGGCGTCGCTGTGGCAAAAGGTGCAACGGCGGTCGCGTTCAACACGGTCTGTATGCCCATGATTTTCTACGCGGACGGAAACATCGGACTGATGATTGCAGGCGCCATCGCCCTCTTCTTTGCTCACGCAACCGTATTCATGTTGGGCGCGGTCTCAGCGGGCATTCAGGCTCTTAGGCTCCACTATGTGGAATGGTTCATGAAGTTCTTCAAAGGAAGGGGGATACATTTCAAACCTTTCGGAATAAGGAGAATACAGGAGGTGTAAGAAGAATGGTAGAAGTGATGTGGCTGGCAATTTCGGCGGCCGCAACGATGGTGGGCGCAGCTTTCGCCACGGCTTGGGCAGAAAAGGTCGTTGGTGCAGCTGCAGTCGGAGCAATGGCAGAGAACGAGTCCCTCTTCGGTAAGGGCATCGTCTTCATGGTGCTCCCAGAGACCATCGTGCTGTTTGGCTTTGTCATAGCCTTCCTAATCGTAGGTAAAATCTAGGACAAAGGGATTCACGATGGGATTGGAGTCCGTAGTCAAGGGCATCCTAGAAGCTGGAAGAAAGGAGTCCGAGGAGATAGTCAGCGGTGGCAAGAAAGAGGCGCACAGGATAGTCGCCGAGGCCAAGAAGAAAGGGACCGAGGAGATGAACAGGAGTGTTCAGGAAGCCGAGATCCTTGGTGAGAAGAAGCGGGTGCAGGATCTGGCAAGAGCGGACCTCGAAGTGAAGAGGATAGCGCTCGAAGCACAGAAGGAGATCCTGGACCTGATTAACTCCAAAGCCTTGGAACACCTGCGAATTCTCCACTCGAACGATGCCGTCCTCAGACGACTCCTCAGTTCTCACATGGCCGACGTAAGGACTGGAAGGGTCTACTCCAATGAGAGGGACAGGATGACCGTTCAGTCGATTGTCGGCGAAAGCTATGCGGGGACGAGACCGGTTGTGGGAGGCATCGTCATCGAGAGCATAGACGGGAAGACCACCGAGGACCTTACGTACGAGACTCTGATGCAAAAGACATGGGAGGATTCCGTGAAGGAGGTTGCTGAGATCCTATGGCGATAACGCGGAAGCTGAGACAGAAGCTCAAGGGCAGAATACCTATCGAACTCGGCAACTACCCCTACGTCTGTGCCAGAGTCAAAGGAAAGAAGAGCAAACTGATCTCGAAGGACAGCTATGCAAGATTGCTGAAGATGGAGACTCCGAGCATCTCGCGGTTCCTCGGCGAGGGGCAATACAGAGAGCAGATGCTCGCTCTCGGGGCGAAGTACTCGGGCGTGGACCTCATCGAGATGGCGACCCGGGACAACCTTGCCGAGGTCTTCACGCAGATAATCGAGTTCTCGGAGGGAGACCTCAGAACCATGGTTTCCAGGTTCCTCGAGCGCTGGGACGTTTGGAACATCAAGACCATCATACGAGGGAAGTCCTACGGCGCCGCGGACGAGGAGATTATAGAGGACCTCGTTCCGGCGGGTTCGTTCTCCACGGAGTTCCTCCGGAAGCTTGCTGAGAAGGAGACCATCGAGGAGGTCATGGAGGAGCTCGGGGACACGGTCTACGACATCGCCTACCGAGAAGCCAAGGGCGAGGAGGAGGAGTTCCCGCCAATCTCCGTCTTCGAGGACGCCCTTGACCGCGCGTACTACTCCTTTCTTCTCGAGATTGTGCCCGCGACGACCGAGCCGATGAAACTGTTCAGGATGTTCATACGGAAGGAAATCGACATGATAAACATCAGGACGCTTCTCAGGATCAGGCAGGAAGCGGAGAGGATAGAGCGCGACGTCTTCATTGGCGGTGGGTTGGAGCTGTCCAAGGAGGACCTCGAAACATTGGTACCACTGTCAATCAAAGAGCTGCTTCCGAGACTGCGGGAGTACTCCTTCTACGATGACATCTCGGGTCTTCTCCGAGAAATCGAGACGAAAGGTCTCAATGAAGTGGTCAGAGCCCTTGAGAAGCATCATCTGAAGGAGGCGTCGACGTATTCGCACCTTCATCCCCTCTCGATACTCCCGGTTCTGGACTACCTGATATCGAAAGAAATCGAGGTGGAGAACATCAGGATCATCGCGCGCGGGAAGCGGGACGGCCTGAGCGAATCCACCATAAGGGACCTTCTGGTGATTTGAGTGGAGATAGCTGTCGTCGGGGATGAGGACTTCGTTCTCGGCTACAAGCTCGTGGGCATCAGGAAGACGTATCCGGTGGAGGACGAGAAGCTAGAGTCGGTCATCGATGATGTGCTGCAGGACACAGGCGTCGGCATCCTCGTCCTTTCCACTCGTTCGCTGGGCAAGGTCAGTGCTGGCGCCAAGAAAAGGATCATGGCCAGCTCGCACCCCGTTGTCATAAGTGTTGGCACGGAGGAAGAAGAGGACCTCAGGGAGAAGGTCAAGAAGGCAATCGGAGTCGATTTATACAGGAGTTAAGGGAGGAATTGGAATGCAAGAGATCGAGAGACCCGAGGTGACACGACCCATGGAGGAGACAGCAGGCGAAATCTACCGTGTCGCGGGTCCCGTCGTCACCGCCACAGGCATCCATCCGAGGATGTATGACGTGGTTGAAGTGGGTCATGAGAAGCTGATGGGTGAAGTTATCCAGATAGTCGAGGAGAAGACGATCATCCAGGTGTATGAGGACACGAACGCCGTCAGGCCGGGGGAGCCTGTCCGTGATACGAAGGCTTCCCTGGTCGCGGAGCTTGGACCCGGTCTGCTGGGGACCATATACGATGGCATACAGAGGCCTTTGAAGGTCCTCACCGAGACGATGGGGGACTTCATCCTGAGGGGGGTTTCCGCTCCTGGCATCTCCAGAGAGAAGAGATGGGGATTCACGCCCACAGTCGCCGTCGGCGACACTATTCAGGGCGGGACCATCATAGGTAAGGTTCAGGAGACCACTCACACCGAGCACAGAGTGCTCTGCCCGCCAAAGATGTCGGGGAAGGTCGCCGACATAAAGGAGGGAGAGTTCACGGTCACCGACACGGTATGCACGCTCGACAACGGCCAGAAAATCTCCATGATGCAGAAGTGGCCGGTCAGAGTGCCGCGACCGTCCGCGGAGAAGCTGATGCCCTCGATCCCCCTAATCACTGGCCAGAGGGTGTTGGACATGTTCTTCCCCGTCGCGAAGGGCGGAACCGCCGCCATCCCTGGCGGGTTCGGCACGGGAAAGACCGTGATCGAGCATCAGTTGGCCAAGTGGTGCGACTCCGAGATTGTCGTTTACATAGGATGCGGGGAGCGCGGGAACGAGATGACGGAAGTCCTGACTGACTTCCCCAAACTGGAGGATCCAAGAACAGGCGCTCCTCTCATGGAACGCACGGTCCTAATCGCAAACACGAGCAACATGCCCGTCGCTGCCAGAGAGGCGTCCGTCTACACTGGCATCACGATCGCAGAGTACTACAGGGACATGGGATACGACGTCGCCCTCATGGCGGACAGCACGAGTAGGTGGGCCGAGGCCATGCGAGAGATCTCTTCGCGTCTGGAGGAGATGCCGGGCGAGGAGGGCTATCCCGCCTATCTGTCCTCGAGGTTGTCGGAGTTCTACGAGAGGGCCGGGCGCGTCAAGACGCTCTCAGGGGCTGAAGGTTCGGTCAGCGTCGTCGGTGCGGTCTCACCGCCAGGCGGGGACTTCTCCGAGCCCGTGACCCAGGGAACGCTCCGCATAACCAAGGTCTTCTGGGCGCTCGACACGAGGTTGCGAGAGAGAAGGCACTTTCCCTCCATCAACTGGCTCACGTCCTACAGCCTGTACAACATCACACTCAGCGACTGGTTCGTCGAGAACGTCAGTCCTCATTGGTCCGAGCTTCGTGAGTGGTCGATGGCCATTCTCCAGCGCGAGGCCGAGCTCCAGGAGATCGTCCAGCTCGTGGGCTCCGACGCGCTCCCCGAGGACGAGCAGCTGACGCTCGAAGTTGCCAGGATGATAAGGGAGTTCTTCCTGCAGCAGAACGCATTCCACAGCGTCGACACGTTCGCCCCGCTCGATAGGCAGTACGAGCTGCTCGCGACCATAAAGAGGTTCTCGGACCTTGCGAAGAAAGCTCTGTCGCTGGAAGTGACCTATCAGGAGCTGGCGGACATGGATTCAATAACGCTCCTGGGCAAGATGAAGTACGAGGAGGACTTTGCGGGCGAGCACAAGAAGGTCATGGACAAGATGGACGAGGAGTTCAGGCAGAAGGAGGTGATGTCCTGACCAAGGAGTACAGGACCATCACCGAGATCGCGGGCCCGCTCATCTTCGTGGAGAAGACGGAATGGGTCGGCTACGGCGAGCTCGTGGAGATCGCCCTTCCGGACGGAACGAGAAAGAGGGGGCAGGTCCTCGATACATCGAAGGACATCGTCGTCCTCCAGGTCTTTGAAGGGACCGCCGGGATCGACAGAAGCTCGAGCGTCAAGTTCCTCGGCGAGACCGCCAAGCTGAACGTGTCGAAGGATATGCTGGGCCGCGTCCTCTCAGGCTCTGGAGAACCGCTGGACGGCGGACCGCCAGTGATTCCCGAGAAGAGGATCGAGATCGTGGGCTCGGCGATTAATCCCTTCTCAAGAGCCCCGCCAGAGGAGTTCATTCAGACCGGGATTTCCACCATAGACGGGATGAACACTCTCGTCAGGGGGCAGAAGCTTCCCATCTTCTCTGGTTCCGGGCTCCCGCACAACGAGATTGCGCTCCAAATCGCGAGGCAGGCGAAGGTCCTCGGTGAGGAGGAGGAGTTCGCGGTCGTCTTCGTCGCGATGGGCATCACCCACGAGGAGGCGCAATACTTCATGCAAGACTTCGAGCGGACGGGCGCGCTCAAGCGGGCGGTTCTGTTCCTGAATCTTGCCGACGACCCAGCAGTCGAGCGGTTGATCACACCGCGAATGGGACTGACCGCCGCGGAATACCTGGCCTTCGAGCACGATTATCACATTCTCGTCATCCTCACCGATCTGACGAACTACTGTGAGGCGCTTCGGCAGATAGGTGCCGCCAGAGAGGAGGTTCCCGGAAGGAGAGGCTATCCGGGTTACATGTACACTGACCTGGCGACGATGTACGAGCGGGCGGGCAGGATACACGGCAAGAAGGGTTCCATCACTCAGATCCCGATCATATCGATGCCGGACGACGACATCACGCATCCGATACCGGACCTGAGCGCTTACATCACGGAAGGCCAGCTGGTCGTCTCAAGGGAGCTGCACAGGAAGGGCATCTACCCGCCGATAGA
>JAGMCJ010000169.1 GCA_023129265.1 Thermoplasmata archaeon
GAGGGGCCTGATCTCTCGCCAAGCGACATCCTGATCGAAACCCCGTCGGGGAACTACTCCTATGCTGACCCGTCATCAACTGTCCCTCCCTTTCAATCTGATGTGATTCCCGTGAACCCCGGTGACAGCGTGGTCATCAGCCTGAACGCGACGAACGTCGGCGGGTATGAGACCGGCGCGCAGTTCAACGTTGTGATGGCGAACACAGGGAACATATCTGGCGGGCCACCAGTCTCGATTCTCTACAACAGCGGAGAGGTGGGCCCTCTCATAGCAGGTAGTTCGACAGGTCCCTTTGCATCCAACCTCATAATCCCCAACCAGACGGGCCATCACTGCCTGAATCTCACGGTCGATTTCGGAATCGGCGGGGGCGGAAACATCAGTGAGGTCTCGGAGACGAACAACACATTCGTCGTCTGCTTCGGGGTGGACGTTCCCGACCTGACGCCGGTTGATGTCGTAATCGAACTCCCTGATGGATCGAGCCTCACATATCTTGACGCATCCGCCACGAACTACATTTCGGGTCCAATCTACGTCTTTCCTGGGGACCTGATGAACATGACTGCCAGCGTCCGCAACGTTGGCGTCTTCCAGTCTCCAGTGGGCATTGACTTCCAGCTGGCGTTCTACTATGTGGGCGACAGTCCTCTGAATCCGATCCAGGACAGTATCGTCGAATGGAACAGCGTTCCGCCGTTGTCTCCAGGTTCTACGGACGGGCCATACGGTTTCTCAGGGTACAGCGTCCCCTTTGAGCTTGGGGACCGGTACATCAACATCACCGTCGACAATGGGAGCCAGATTCACGAAGCAAGTGAAATCAACAACACTTTCACCATTCATCTTGTCATCGGAGGCCCCGATCTCATCCCGAGTCAGGTCAATCTGATCGTTGACGGCGTGACTACGCAATATGCGTATCCGCAGACACCGACAGTCGAAGTAGATATCACCTCTATCGTCAGTATCGAAGCCGAGATTGCAAATCAGGGCAACTTCGGGACGAACGGGACGTTCTCCACGGAGTTCTTGAGTAACTCAATCGCCTTTCACACGAACCTGAGCGGGCCCTTGAGTCCTGGTGAATCAATCGCGATGAACTCCAGCTGGGCCAATCCCGGAGTCCCAAGCCTGCACACCATCTCGATAGTCGCAGACTCCGCGGGCGAGATCGTGGAGGTGAACGAGTCAAACAACGTCTTCACATTGACAATCATAGTCAAAGGTCCGGACATCATCCCGTGGCAGGTGAATTTGACGGTGGACGGGCTGACAACGCAGTACACTTATCCAGAGACACCAACCGTAGAGGTGAACATCTCATCCATAGTCCATATCGAAGCAGCGATAGAGAATCATGGTGGCTTTGGAACGAATGGGACATTCCTAACGGAGTACTTCGCTGACTCCGTTGGCTTCTACTCGAACCTCTGTCCGCCGTTGGGTCCCGGTGAGCGCATCCTGACTAACTCCAGCTGGACGAATCCCGGTGTCCTAGGCCTCCACTTAATCACGATAGCGGCTGACTCCGCCAACGACATTGTCGAGCTGAATGAGACAAACAACGTTTTTACACTGACCATCGTAGTCAAGGGTCCTGACTTGATACCTCTGTATGTCACAATAGACGTGAGCGGGAACAGCAACCAGTACGGATACTCGGATTCCCCGGTTGGTCCCGTTATTGTAGACATCTCCGACGAGGTTCTCATCGACGTGACCATTCACAATCAGGGAGCTCTCTCCATCGATATGTTCACCGTAGGATACATCGAAGATGGCCAGCTGTTTGATTTGAGCGGCCCTTTGGGGCCATTGGATGCATCGGCGTCCATTTCTCTGATTGACGTCGCTTGGCAAACTCCGCAGTCCTTGGGAGACTACCTTGTTGTCATTTCCGTTGATCATTTGGACAATGTATCAGAAGTTGATGAGGACAACAACGAGTTCAACATCCTGTTCCGCTTGGTGGGTCCTGACATCGTGGCTCTTGATTTCCTTGTGAACAATGTACACTACGCTGATTCAGTCTTGGTCACGGGGGGCGAAACCATTCTCCTGACCGGAGTCTCAGTCAACGCTGGGACCAACGTGACGCCTTCCAGCTTCTCCGTCGGCATCTACAACTCCACTGAGAGGAATAATCCACTCCTTCTCTCGGGCGCCTCACAGCTCTCGCCAGGATCATCACAATGGCACAACGCCACCTGGCACGCCCCCATGGACTATCTGAATGTCACAATCGTTTTCGAGGTCGATTTCTACGATGATGTTCTCGAGACCGATGAAGCGAACAACATGCTCGAGGTTGTCCTCATAGTGACTCCTCTCCCGCCTGACCTCGTGGCGGTATGTCCTGAGATTAACGGGCTTCCATATGAAGGACCGCATCAAGCCGAAGCGGGTGAAGTCCTCTATCTCTCAGCCTCCGTGGAGAACATAGGGAACTACACGACCGGAGGCCCGTTTGACAACGCGTTCTACAACAACACGACGTCCAGTCTCCCGTTCGCCAGCAAAGTGATGGGAACGCTGGAACCAGGCTGGATGACAGCGGAGATCGAAGCCACCTGGAGGGCTCCTGAAGGGGCCGGGACGTGTGTTGTCATTTTCCACGTGGACTACATGGACTCCATTCATGAGGCGAACGAGACGAACAACATGCTCTCCTTCGTGATTGAGGTCGTTGAAGTGGAGGAAGAGTACAATTGGAAGCCTCTCCTTGCCTTGATATTCGCCATCATCCTTGTCCTTCTTGGAATCCTCATCGGATATCTGAGACCTCTCGACCGATTCGTTCCCACACCAAAGGATTTGCCGAATGAGGAGAGAGCGGTCTATCGGAAGCAGATGAGGAGTCAACCCATCGGTGAGAGACTCAAATCCCTCGATCTGGACACACTTCTGAGGAAGTTCTCCCGAGACAGGATACTCACGATTGCCTTCCTTGCGGCTCCTCTTTCGTTACTCGAGGTCGTCATCGCCGCACTTTCCCATCTGACTGGCATCCTAAGAGTGCCTGAAGCGGGCAACTGGATCACGGTGGGGCTGGTTGTCAACCTCATAATTCTCGTCGTTGGGATATCCGTCGACGTGATTGTATCGAGGAAGGGCTACAAGGTGCCCTCGGAGGTGCTTCTTCCACCCGAACTAGGTGACGACTAGCGAACGCAACAAATAGAAGAGGGGATTTGGGTCAAGGCAGAGCAACCATAGACGTGGACTATTAATAACCGATTTACTTTTTGTCGCCAGGATACGGTGGGAACTTGAATCTCCTGAGGGCAGCTGCGGTCCTGAGCCTTGTTTGCATGTTGCTGATAGTCTTTCCGGCCCACGAGAGTGTGTTAGCGGACCTGCCAGGAACACGATCGGATGGCGATAGGACCGTCACGCTCGAATTGTTCACGGCGATTTTTTGTGGGGGCTGCCCGTACGCCGACGCCGCTGCCGACAGATTGCTGAGAGTCATTGGCCCGGAACGACTGTCCGTCATTCAGTATCACGTGAGCCTGACGGACCCGCTGAGAATCAATGAATCGGATGCTCGCTGGCATACGTATGGAAATCCAGGGCTCCCCTCTCTATTCCTCGATGGCGAGTTCAAGAGCGACAACGCGACTTCATACGAAGAGGCCTTCGACAGGTATCTCGGCTTTGTCCAGGAGAGCCTTCAGGTCGAGACACCAGTGAGCCTGGAACTCGAATACCATCTGGGCGGGGGCTCCGTGACACTCAACGCGTCACTGGATAGTAGCGAATCCCTGGCGGGCCAGAATCTCTTTCTCAGGGTCGTCTTGTTCGAGAACATCCTGGAGGACAACGACGATATCTACAACTACAGTGTGAGGGCCTATAACGAGACCTCAGTGGATCTGGTGACTTCCCCGACGATTCAGTCAGTCACCTTCGTACTGGACGGTTCGTGGATCACCGAGAACATGGGTGCCGTGGCCTTTCTTCAGGTGGATGCAGATGGCGGGATATATCAATCGGCCAACGTCATGTTCGGAGAACCTCCCGTGATCACGATTACCAATCCCTCAGGCGGTACCGTTTCGGGCGACTTGACCGTTGAGGGGAGTTGCACAAGCGGCAGGACCCTCTCCGAGGCCTTCTTGAAGATCGATGACGGGCTCTGGGTTGAGGTGGAAGGAACATCGGCGTGGCAACACGACGTCAACACGACAGAGCTCTCCGACGGTCCCCACACGATATATGCAAGGGTCTACGACATCGCCGGAACCTACTCGGAGGCAGACATCCTGTCGATCACGGTAGAGCCGAAGGGGGATGACTACACATTCACAATCATGCTGATTGTCTCCGTCATCCTCATCGTCGTGCTCCTGCTCATTCTGCTGGGAAAGAGACGTAGAGAAGAAGAGGAAGAAGCGCCCGAACCGGAAGAGCCAGAGGATGTCGAATCGCATTCACGATGACCGGTCGAAGTATTCAGACAACCTCGTTGGGACTCGCCGCAGAAGCTCACTCAACGAGTCGTTGTGATAGTAATGGCAATATGTGCACAATGTGCAGAAGCCACGGTATTCCAGGGAGGAATCAGAAGGCGCCTATCCGTCGTGGTCATCCTGGGTGGAACAAGAAGACTGAAGAGTTGAGGAGCCTCACCCCGGTCTCATCTGGTCCACTATCATCTTCTGCGCCAGTTCGAGGAATTCCTCCTCTTTGTTGAACGGGATCGTCGCACCGGCGGCGATATTGTGACCTCCTCCCGCCCCACCCATCGTTTCGGCGGCTTCCCTCATGACAACGGAAAGGTCAAGACCCCTCGAGACATGGGAATCCGTTGCCCTAGCAGAGACCTTCACCCCTTCGTCCGAATGCGCGAAGGCGAAGAGAGGACGGGACTTGTCAATCTCGGGAGAGGACATGAGGATCCCCGCCGTGATCCCGATGACCGTGTCTTTTATTCTTGTTCCTCCATGAAAATACTGGAGATGGTCCAACTCGATGATTCCCATGTCAGCAGCCACCGCGAGGGACTCAACGAGATACTCTCTGTGCGTCCGCAGCAAGCTCAGCGCTTTGTCCAGGCTCTCCTCTCTGTCCCCAAGACAGATCTCCATGCCGATATGCGCCTTGTCGTACCTGCCACAGGAATTCAACAGCGTGGCGAACTCCTTCGCGTCGCGGAGAACAGACCTCTCCTTTTCTCGAACAAGCGTGTAGCACTCCCCCACAATTCTCTCGATGTGTTCATGGCCCA
Source organism: Thermoplasmata archaeon (assembly GCA_023129265.1). Classification (GTDB taxonomy): domain Archaea; phylum Thermoplasmatota; class Thermoplasmata; order RBG-16-68-12; family JAGMCJ01; genus JAGMCJ01. Next base: position 5,237 of record JAGMCJ010000169.1, read on the forward strand.
GGCCCGATTCCAGCAGCAATGTCACGAGAGCCGAGACAACGCTCTGCTTCTCCGATGAGGTCAGATCCGACCAGCATCTCCACTCATCCTCTGCCTTGGGGGGTATTCCGATTTCTTCGAGGAACCTGACGCAAGCACTGTGGTTGCCATTGAGGCCGGGCAACAATGGATCGGTTGAGTACTTGAGGAGCCTGGGCACTGGGCGAGTCACCCTGCCGAAGTACCGGATGTCCTTATCGATTCTAACCGAGCCATCTTCCACAGCGTCTTTGAGTATGGTCCTGTTCGAGCCTATGAGCCGCCTATGGTTTCGGTCCTGCATGTCTCCAACTGCACCCACGATCGCCAGACTGGAAAGGCGCACGTTCTCGCTGTTCATCTCCTTCGCGAGGACGTATGTAACTCCCGCTCCGCTCACGTCCAGAGAACCATCCAGGCCGTACAAGTGTGGATTCAGCATGTTGGGGCCTTCAGCCTGGATTCGAGGAAGCAGACGACCCCTGCCGCCTCCCACGAACGACTCCGATGGAACGTGATGATCTGTGATAATCCCTGACATGTCGGAAATCAGGTCATAACTGCCAGCACCGATGTCTGTGAACCACACGAACTCAGGGCTTCGCTCAAGGATTCTCCCGACCGCATCATCGTCAAGGCTCTTGACGAACAGGACATCGTGGTCGATTCCCGCTTGCGTGAGGGAACTGCTGGCAATGGAGCCTGCGGTGATTCCATCGGCGTCTATGTGAGTGACAACGAGGACTTCCTTCCTCTTCAGTACCTCTTCTGACAACTTCTTCGCGAGATGGTGCATCCTGAAACATGATTGGCCGATGGCTATTAAAGGTCTCTCCTCGACAAAACGTCCAGTCTCTTGCATGTTCCAGGGTATGCGTTGTGTGCGAGACAATCGGACAAGTGTGTTTTCAATCAGTGTTAAGCTGGAATCCAATGATACTAAGCCGATGGAACCAGCCTTGCTTGTGCTATGCGTTGTCCTCCTCTCATTGGTTGGCACTGCGCTCGGAGTAATCACAGGTTTGACGCCTGGGGTCCACGTGAATCTTGTTGCGGCCTCATTCGTGGCTCTCCACGCTCAGATGATCGCGCTCGTTTCCCTTCTCGTTGGCTGGGCCGAGCCGACACACGTCGACACTCTCATCCTGATATGCTGCATCATCGTCGCCAACGCGGTCTCGCATACTTTCCTCGACTACATACCATCGGTATTCCTTGGTGCACCTGACGCGGACACCGCACTTTCTGTCCTGCCAGGCCACAGGATGTTACTGAAGGGAAGAGGATACGAGGCGGTCCTTCTGTCCGCATTCGGGAGCTTGGTTGCGTTGTTCTTCTTCCTGTGCCTTGTGTTTCCCGCCAGGTTCCTGATGGGAAGTCCGCTTCATGCATACGAGAAGCTCTCGTGGTCGATACCGCTCA
>JAGMCJ010000017.1 GCA_023129265.1 Thermoplasmata archaeon
AAGAGATCATCATCCTCTCGTTGAGCTTCTCGAAGACATGGAGCGCCCGCTCGAGGTACGTGAGCGCCGTCTTCGTGTCGCCCTTCAGCGCGTAGGCTTCGGCCGCATTGGACAGGCCATATCCGATTCCCGTTGCATCCCTCAGCTTCTCGGCGGTCTGAATGCACTTCTCGTGATACTCGATCGTCTTGTCCATGTCGTCCAAGTAGAACCACGTGGCTCCCATTCCTGTATAGACCTTGGCCAACTCGCTCAGGTCCCCGATCTTCTCGAGCATCCCGATGGACTTCTCCATGTACTCTATGGACTTCTCGTAGTTCCCCCTCTGGGCCTCCACCCGCCCGAAGGCGTAGAGAGCTCGTGCCAGATTCCAGTCGCTCTTGGCCTCTTGCGAGGCCTGCCTCGACTTGTCGAAAAACTCCAATGCTCGGCGGTACTCTCCATTCCTCTCGTGGACGGCCCCCAGATCATAGAATATGTTGGCCATGGCGGCCGTATCGCCCGTCTCCTTTGCCATCCCAAGACCGCTCTCGAAGTTCTTCCTGGCCTCGTCCCAGTCGTTTCTCCTCTCGTGGATCCATCCGATGACCCTGAAGACCTTGAGCTGCGCGGGCTTGTCATCCAACCTCTGAGCGAGGTCCAGTGACTTCCTGCAGTACTCCATGCAGGGATCCCACTCGCCGGTCGCGAAGCAGACGTCCTGGATCTTGAGCATCATCTCGAGCCGGGCAGCGAGGTTCTCCGGGGCCTCGGGCGATGCCTCCAGCTCCTCGAGCCTGCGATAGTAGCCGTATACAGTGTCATTCAGCGTTTCCTCGATGGATGACAGCTTCTTCGCGATTTCCTCCCCCTTGCTTGTGAGCATGTAGAACTTCCTGAAGGGGAACTTACCCTCCTCCTTCTCGTAGATCAGGCCGAGCTGCAGGAGATTCCTGAGAGCGGAGTAGGCGGATTCCTGGTTTATCCCGACCTTCCGGTAGAAGTCCGAGATCGTTCCGCGACCGTTCTGATAGACGTACGCGAGGATCCTTAACGTGCCCGTCGGCTTCTCCAATGCGGTAAGCATCATAAGGGACGTATCATTCGTCTTTGATTTAGCGTTTTCGCATGCTTTCAGCTCAGACCCAGGAGATGACCAGAGTATCATTCCTGATATTGATTGCAGAACGTATAAGAACCCGTGAGAGGTAATCCAAACGAGGATTGGTAGGGAATGCTGCCCTTGCTAATGTTGAGCATAGACAACGCGACGGACGAGCTCTTCCGAAACCTGTTTCTGGGCAAAGGGAAGGATGTTCTCAAAGAGGGGCACTCCTACTTCCTCCGTGAAAGGAGGCACGAGAGGGCGCTCGAGTACCTCGCTCAGCTGATGGATGATGGCTACGCGGGCCTCTACATCACGAGGAGGCATCCAGACCACATACAGAGAAAGCGCGGGCGGGATGGGATGAAAGTAATCTGGCTCTCCACCACACTGGGCAGGGACTACGTCGATCCCCACAACCTCGGAAGCCTCACGAACCTCATAAGCAACTTCATAGACAAGGGGAGCAAGACGGCCATACTCCTCGACGGCCTCGAGTACCTGATGATCAACAACGATTTCCCGAGGGTCTTGAAGTTCATAGAGTACGTGAACGAGATCGTGATGCAGAAGAAGGCCATATTCCTCGTCTCGATAGATTCGCGGGCCTTTGACCCGAAGGAACTGGCTCTTCTGGAGAGAAACGCGGACGTTATAGGCGGTTGATTATTGCGTTTGATAATCAGCCATGATACTCGTCTCGTTGCCTTATATATATGGTCGTGAAGGATTGGAATATTGAGGTCAGGAGGAAAGAAATGGATCCCTTGGAAGCTTCACGACTGATTACCGACGAATACGCAGCAAGGATCCTTGTTGCGACATTCAAGAAACCCAAGAGCGCGATAGATCTCAGCAGAGAGTACGGGATACCGA
>JAGMCJ010000170.1 GCA_023129265.1 Thermoplasmata archaeon
CGAGGGAGCTGAAGGAGACCTTCGGTGCGAAGAACCCCAGGTCCTGGTGGATGAGGTTCCACACCCAGACCGCCGGATGCTCGCTCACCGCCCAACAGCCGGAGAACAACATCGTCAGGGTGGCCATCCAGGCCATCGCCGCTGTCCTTGGCGGGACGCAATCGCTCCACACGAACTCTATGGACGAGGCCTACGCGGTGCCATCGGCCAAGGCTGTGAAGATAGCCCTGAGGACGCAGCAGATAATCGCGCACGAGAGCGGCGTCGCCAACACGATAGACCCGCTCGGCGGCTCCTACTTCGTCGAATACCTCACGGACAGGATGGAGGAGGAGTCCTACGATTACTTCGACAAGATCGAGAAGCTGGGAGGGGTCATACCGGCCCTCGAGAAGGGGTTCTTCCAGAAGGAGATCGCGCGCGCCGCGTACCGCTACCAGAAGGAGACGGACGATAAGGACCGGATCATAGTGGGCGTCAACGAGTACGTTGAGGAGCGACCCATCGAGATTGCGCTCGTCGACATGGACCCGGAGGGCGAGAGGAAGCATCTGGAGAGGCTCAACAGGCTCAAGAAGGAGAGGGACCAGAAGGAGACCCAGAAGTGCCTCGACAGACTGAAGAAAGCGGCGGAGGGCGAGGAGAACGTGATGCCCTTCATCCTCGACTGCGTGAGGGCTCATGCCACGCTCGGGGAGACGTGCGGCGTGCTCAGAGAGGTGTTCGGGGAATATCGGGAACCAATCATCTATTGAGGTGTATCAATGGCGAAGTTGAGAGTCTTGGTCGCAAAACCAGGGTTGGACGGTCATGATAGAGGCGCGAAGGTCGTGGCCCGCGCGCTCAGGGACGGAGGCGTAGAGGTCATCTACACGGGCCTGCACCAGACGCCGGAGCAGATCGTCGAGGCCGCCATCCAGGAGGATGTCGATGCCATCGGACTGAGCTGTCTCTCCGGCGCTCATATGACGCTTTTCAGGACCGTGATGGAGATTCTCAAGGAGAAGGGGATCGACGACATCGTCGTGACGTGCGGTGGGATAATACCGGACGAGGACGTCACCAAGCTGAAGGAGATGGGGATCGCGGCCGTCTTCGGTCCGGGGACCCCGCTCCAGACCATCGTGGATTTCCACAGGAATATCGCGGGGAAGTAGATGGAGCTGGTCGAGCGCCTGCTCAGAGGCGACAAGAGGGCGGCGGCGAAGGCGATATCGATTCTGGAGGACTACGACAAGAAGGCGGCCGACGTTCTTGGCGCGATCTACCCGCACACGGGAAAGGCCCACATCATCGGGATCACTGGCCCGACCGGGACGGGGAAGAGCACGCTGGTCTTCGCTCTGGCCAAGGAGTTCAGGAAACGGGACAAGAAAGTGGGGATCATCGCCATCGACCCCACGTCCCCATTCACGGGCGGCGCGCTGCTCGGGGACCGGATTCGGATGGGGAACCTCACTCTCGACGAAGGCGTGTTCATCAGGAGCATGGGCACGCGCGGACATGCGGGCGGGACGTCAAGAGCGACCGCGGACGTGATCAAGGTGCTCGACGCCATGGGCATGCAGAAGATCTTCGCGGAGACCGCCGGCGCGGGCCAGTCGGAGGTCGACATCGCAAGGATAGCGCACACGTCGATCGTCGTGGAGATGCCGGGCCTGGGAGACGACATCCAGGCCATGAAGGCAGGCATCCTAGAGATAGGCGACATCTTCGTCGTGAACAAGGCGGACCTCGACGGCGTCGACGGCACCTTGGCGAACCTCAGCCTGGCGGTCGAGCAGGAGAAGCCGAGCGGGTGGAAACCGAAGATACAGCTGACCGTGGCGACGGAGGACAAGGGCGTGTCGGACCTCGCGGACCTGATCGAGGAGCACTACGACTTCCTCAAACAGAGCGGGACGCTGGAGGCGGAGGGTGTCGAGCGGGCGAGGGAGGAGCTCCGCGCGGCGCTGACGCATCACCTGTTCTTGAGGGTCTTTGAAAGGCCCGAGCTCATAGGGGAGTTCAACAACCTCGTTCAGATGATTGCCAAGAAGGAGATGGACCCGCACTCGGCGGCGGAGAAGCTTCTCGGATTGGCGGGAATCGCCTGAGCCGCTTCTCGTGAGCGGACGTGGGGGGATTCGAACCCCCGACAGCCAGCTTAGGAGGCTGGTGCCATATCCAGGCTAGGCCACACGTCCCAATGATGCAGAATGCACGAGCTTATAAAATTGTGTCGAGTGCCTATTCCTTCTCCGGCTCGGGCGCCTCTTCGGCGGGGAGTTCCTCGGGCACCCTCTCTTCCTCCGGGGCATCCTCGCTCGGTTCGTCTTCGGCGGCTTGCTCTTCCTCTTCGACATCTTCAGCGGGGAGTTCCTCTGGTGCTCCCTCTTCCTCCGGAGCCTCCTCCTTCGCCTCGTCTTCGGCGGGCTCCTCCTTCTTCACGTACTCCTCGACGAAACGTATGGAGTCGAAGCCTGCGATCTCCCTCAGGTCGCTGACGACCCTGTACTTCGCAACGAACCAGAGCTCGTCGTACTTGCAGACGTCGGCCAGCTTGATCATCACGTCCTCGCCGATGACCTTAACCTCGAACTCCTCTGGGTCGCCGTAGTCCATCTCGATGATCCCCTTCGCCTTGTCATGGGGCGACGCGGCCTTCTTCGTGACGGTGTATTCGTACTTTAGGGTCCTTCCCGCCAGCGGGTTGTTGAAGTCCACGCGAACGCGGCCCGCCGTGACTGCGGTAATCGTGCCCTTCTTGTTCCCCAGGACGACCTCCTTCCCGACCTCGGGGGCGATCTCCTTCCTGACGAACTCCCTTATCGAGTGCAGCTGCACCAGCCGGGGGTCCCTCTCTCCTGCCGCCTTGTCCGGCGGTATCTCGACGACGGTCTTCTCGCCGACCTTCACGCTCCTCAGGGACTCCTCCCATCCGGGGAAGATCCTGCCCTTGCCCACGACAATCGGCTGAGGAGCGTAGACCCTCTTCTCGTCGAACTTGTCGTGTTCCTCGGCAAGTTCCTGGTTCGTCGTGTCGAAGAGGTCTTCCCTACCGTCAGGTAGTAGAATCCAAAGGCTGTAATCGACGTATACCAGGTCTCCATCTGAGATTGTCTGCGGGGCTTCCTCGGGCATCAGAGCACCTGCGGTCGGATATGACACTTGGCATAAAGCTTTTTGCCAGTCAGCTCCTGAAGTTCAGGTCGAGGCTCGCGATAATCCTCTTGTACCTGTTCCTTATGGTGACTTCTGTCACGCCCGAGACCTCGGCGACGTCCTTCTGCGTGCATGGCTGACCGCATATCGCGGAAGCGATGTAGATTACCGCCGCGGCGACCCCCGAGGGCGCCACTCCGGACGCGAGCTCGGCCTGCTCGACTTCCTCCAGGATCTCCATGCTCTTCCTCTGGACGTCCATGCCCAGCCTGAGCCTGTTGCAGAACCGCGGGATGTAGTCCCCCGGGCTCTGAGGCATCAGCTTCAGGCTGAGCTCCCGGGCGATCGTCCTGTACGTCCTCCCGATGCTCTTCCTGTCCACCCTTGCCTCGTTCGCCATCTCGTCCAGCGTTCTCGGAACCTGGCACTTCCTGCACGCCGCGTACAGGGTGGCTGCAACGACCTCGTCGATGCTCCTTCCCCTCACGAGGTTCTTCGAGGACGCCTTCCTGTAGAAGACGGCGGCCGTCTCCCTCACGTGCCTCGGGAGCCCCATCTTGGAGGCCATCGTGTTGATCTCAGTCAAACCCTGGGCCAAGCTTCTCTCCCCCGCTTTCGACGTTCGTATCCTATGCTGCCACTTCCTCAGCCTGTATATCTGCGACCTGGACTTGTGCGGGATTGCCTTGCCATACGCGTCCTGATTCCTCCACCCAATCTGCGTGGAAAGCCCGTAGTCGTGGGACATTATGCTCAGCGGCGGTCCCGTCCGCTCGCGGCTCTCCCTCTGATCGGAGTCGAAGGCCCTCCATTCTGGACCCTCGTCTATGATGGAATCAGAAAGCACGAGGCCGCAGTTGCCGCAGATGACTTCCGCGCGCTCATAGTCCCTGATTAGTCTCTCACATTGACACTCCGGACAAACAGTCCTCCCCTCATCCGATTCCATATGCGGCTATAAAACTGATGTCTAACTATAAAAGGGTTGCTTGCGAAAAATTGACATTATTTCGAACAATCTCACCAAAGTTTAGGTTCTGGGAAGCCCAGGAGCTTTTGTCCTGGCAGTTCCCTGTAGTTTGGGGGGCGGACACATCCGAATTGGGAAGGGCGTTCACGACCCACACCCGTGATTTGAGAGGCGACGTTCACCCAGCTGGAAGCGCCAGTCGGTGGAAGAGCCGCCGGCCCCGCTCATCTCTTGTACCCGATCTTCCTGAGGAACTCCTTCCTCTCCTCGGCCTGCTCCTCGGTCTCGACACCCTTCGGGCTCTCGCCATCGATGACTCCCATGATTCCCCTGCCCTGTTCAGACTTCGCGACTACGACCTGGAGTGCGTTCGCCGTTGCCGCGAATATGCCGCAGACCTCTGGCACGCTCTTGATTCGCGGAAGCAGGTTAATCGGATAGGCGCCCCGCATCAAGAGCACGAATGTGTGGCCCGCTCCGATCCTCTCCGCGTTCTTGACCGCTAGACCCTGCAGCTCGTCATCCGTCCCGTCCGATCGGATGAGGCAGTCCGCGGAGGCTTCGCAGAACGCGATGCCGAACTCGACGCCTGGCACGGACGTGATGACGGCCTCGTAGATGTCCTCCACGGTCTTGATGAAGTGCGTCTGGCCCAGGATGAGATTCACATCATCGGGCTTCTCGATCTGTACTGTCTCGAGCTCCATGTCTCGAGAATCGCGTTCCCGCTAAAAAGGATTGCTCAACAAAGCCTTTATCGATGTCCTGCCGATTCACGGATGATGTTCTACCTCGGCCCTGCGGGCGCCCCGCTCGACGCGAAGGGGATGGAGGACGGCCTTCCCATGCTGAAGGAGATGGGGCTCAACGCCATGGAGGTCCAGTACACGCACGGAATCCAGACGAAGCTGGAGACGGCGGAGAGGCTGGGGAGGATCGCGAGGGAGAACGGCATCCGCATAAGTTGCCACGCACCCTACTATATCAATCTCAATTCCAGAGACAAGGGCGTGCTCAAGAAGAGCTACATGTGGATACACCGCACCGCCGAGATGATGAACGCCTGGGGCGGGTACATGCTCGTGCACCATCCGGGCTTCATGCATGGGATGAAACCATCCGCTGTCACGAGGAACATCAAGAGGAGGCTGGCGGGCTGCGTGAAACGCATCCGCGACGAGGGCTGGGAGATGTTCATAGGCCTCGAGATGACGGGGAAGTTGGCGGGGTTCGGGACACTGGGCGAGATCGTCAAGATCTGTCAGGACATCGAGGGCGTGTATCCCGTCATCGACTGGGCTCACGCCCACGCCCGCGACCAAGGGCGCTTCAAGAGAGTGCAGGACTTCGAGGATCTCCTCCGAGAGTACGAGGAGTTCACGACGGATTTCCTCCACTGCCACTTCAGCTGCATAGAGTACGGTGAGAGGGGGGAGAAGAGGCACCTCGAGATCGGGGAGATGTCGCCTGACTTCGCGAAGCTGGCAAAGGTTCTGAAGAAGCGGGAGTACGACATGACGATCATAAGCGAGAGCCCCGTAAAAGACAGAGACTCACTGAAGATGAAGCGCATTCTCGGGTTGTAGCATCTTGGCGGGCCGAATGCTTCGGGTGGGAGGCTAAGCCCGCCGCCCGAGGGCTTGAGCGGAAGGGTGTCAAAACGCCCAATTCGTGAAATGGGAAAAAAGGTTGGCAAGACTTTCCCGAAGTTCAATAATTTCAAGATGTAACGAACTAGTAACTTACTTCCGAAAAGCGTCTTAATATCTGACATCCCTTTTCTAATGGACTCATGGTTCGTGAGCGGAACCCGGCATCGCTCCGAGACGGGTCGAATGATTCTGTGGATCAACAGTCGAAGCAGTCCACGCCGGAAAGGACACGAAACGTGCACGGTTCGTCGCTCGTCCACCAGTCAGATCTTTCCGACAGCTACTGGATCCTAACGTTGGGGAATCACCTCCTAAGAATCCGAAAATGGTTCTACGGAGCGGTAGAAGTGGGTCCTCGATTTCTTGACCTAACTCTTCTTGAGCAGGGATCCGCCCCGAACCTACTACTGGAGGATGAACAATGACAAGATGGGAAGTTCTCAAGGAACATGTGCATGACGTGAGAAGGCTGAGGAATCTGGCTATGCTTCTCCGGGTGATCGAGTCTCACTTCAACGGGGAAGTGAAGATGGAGAAGAACCTGACGGAATACATGGCCAAGAAGTACCGGTGGGGGAACAAGACAACGAGGAAGAATCTGGACATCCTCGTGAACCTCAGTCTCCTGAAGTGCTTGAGGAGTCCGAAGGACCACTGGACCAAGATCTACTACTTGCTCGACGCTTAAGTCGCCCCTTCCTCCTGGGGAACCAACTACGTTGTGGGGAGGCCTCGCGGCCTCATTGGGTGGGTGGGATCGGTTTTCTCAGGTAGTAGAACATGCGGTCTCCCAGGGGGCTCTTGGCGACAAGCGAAGAGCTGGTTGCGATTTCCTCCAGTCTCTTCCCCTTTTTTCCGCGAAACGGAGACCCGTGGATCCCGTGCCTTTTCTGTACGATGCGGAAGCCAAGGTCCTGTCGACATAATCTCGGAAGCAGAAGTGCTCGAGTACGTCTCACAACGAATCGCGGAATGCCGCCGAATGCTAGCACAATGCAGAGAGTGCGATGAGCAGGACTGCGCAGCGAAGCAGAACATCGACCTCCTAGAGTGGGCCCTCGAGCAGGGCGCGTACGTTGAGTTCTGCATGAGAGAGGACCTCACGCGTGGGGGCGAGCCAGTCAGTTGAAAATCTCAACGTGAAGTAGGGGTGAACGTTCAAAATCAGTCATCCGTGGAGACTGCCCGCGTCCGCCACACGTCTTGGGGGTAGTCCCCTCGAGAAGTGCCCGCGAAATACCGGTAGCGCAAGACTCTCGTAAGAGAGACGCCGTGCCGGGGCGCGGTCCGTAGGGCGAAAGAGAAGGCGGTGTTTGACATGACCAACATAAGCATTATTGGGGGCTAGGACACTGTACTCAAAGAACCTTCATATACGACAAGAACAATCAGAAACCAATGGCAGAGGCTATGAGGCTTGGTATTCAGTCCAGTCCTCAGTGGTCTCATCTATTAGTCTGGGCAACATTTGGGTTCTTGATTCTGTTGCTTCTTTTTCCCGTGGGCTATGCATTCATTTCCCAACTGGAGGAACTTGAGGTTCCGTACCATGAACATCTGAGACGGACTTATCGTTCATTCTTCGATGAAGACTGGTTGGTCGTGTCCTCTCTTGCAGTATCGTTGATTCTCGGCGTGTTCTTTCAACATCTCCTTGCCGAGGTTTCCAATCTTATTTGGAAAGTTCAGAAACGGAAGTTTCGAAGGCAAGAAATCCTGAAAGAAGACCAGAAGCGGATTCTACAGACACTCTCAGGCGGGACAGGTCCCGAAATCGACAACCTCGATGCCTTGAGTACTGGGGATTTCAGATTGCTGTTCTCCGGCATGGAAGGCGCTATCGCCCCCGACTCCTATTCCGCCTTCTACATATGGCATCGTGAAGAGAAAAAGGACTTGGCAATTCAGGAACTTAGGTTTTTCTACGATTTGTTCGAGGGAATCAAGGGGCTAATGGCGCTTATGGCCATCATGTCCATTCTCTTTCTTCCTGTTTTCTCTGTCGCTGGAATCCTTAGAGCTCAGGTCCCCTGTCTTACCAGCATACTGACCTTCGTATTTGCTGCGGTCATGTTTGCTGGTATCTTCAAAGTAACAGATCTGAAACTGCAGCATTATCGGTCTGCGCATTCAGGCGCACAGAAGGTCCTTTTCAAGAGGTGGTTGCTGAGAGACAAGAGAAACAGCAAGCTCTTCATAAGAGAGCTTCGAAACAAAATGGATGTACTCGGATTGAAGGAGGACAGGCGAGTCCGCTTGCCGTCACAAAGCGGACATACCTACTAGGTTTCCTGAAGACTCTCTCGGCGATATCGTTCCCGATGTCCGAGAACGCATGAGGGACCAGAAACGGACACTCACGGTTGGACTCCTACATCCCAGGTCGGTTGGAGGAATTCCACCACCTGATTGAATAGCTTCTGAAGCTCCTTCTCGTCTTCGGGGTCAATCTTCGTTGAAATTCGCAGTAGTCTAGCGAATCCCTCAGCCGAGTCTGCCTGGAAAAGTGTCCACGCTTTCTGAGATGGCTGAAAGCGCTTGACAGTTATCTGTTCAAGAATGCCAAACAGCAGGGTCAGATCTGCCGTCTCCCTTATAGGCCACCCCTTGCTCTCAGCGAGCTCAGATATCATCTCATAGAGGCCTTCTGAGACGCGCAACTTGATCCTCTTGCTCCTAGCCATGTCCCTCTCACCTGAGGAGTGGTAGGACTGCTGATGATATGAAGATATCGTTCAGGCTAGGTCAAGCAAATGTCCGAGAACGTCTAGTGAAGCTTTTTATCTCTCAAGCGCATTGGATACTACCCGTATGCGGTGGAGGAAAGGGTCGAAGCGCGCCGAGAAGCAGAATCAGAAGAGGAGGGAGAGCGAGTGGGTCCATAGGAAAGCTATTCTCTGGGTGGCCCTAGTTGTCATCATCATTCTCCTTATGGCGCTTCTCTTGCCCGTTATCCCTGTGACAGAAGTGCAGGAATATCAATACGACGAAGAGTACGAGCGGGAACTTCGCTTCCAGGTTGTTGGACAGCTGGAGTGCCTTAGGAGGATTAGCGGTGACGAGGGCGCTGTTGTTGAGGTTCCTATCACGGTCAGAAACAATGACACAAAACCTGGGACGTACCGAGTCGTTCTAAAGGTCGTTGAGGCCGGGCAGGGACTCCGGACTACGACTCTGCGCCAGGAAGTCAGTCCCGGTCAATCATACAGATTCTCCCACATATTCAACTGGAGCCTAGGTCAGTCCAACTGTTTCGAGGAGATCCATCCGCCGAAGGTCCTGGATACTAGGCTTGTCACGAAAACAGAAACGGTAACGGTGTGGAAGTCTCTTCTCGATATCCTCACTTCATCGTGAGTGTGATGGAGGTAATGAGCGAATATGGCAGAGTCTGGATTTGGTGCTAGAATAGCTACGTGGCTCTCAGGGCCATTCAGAGAGAGGATATGGTACCGTTATGGCACATACATCTCGGCAGTTGTCCTATTGATATCCCTCGTTCTTCCTCTTCTTGGGATCGGTAACGATGAAACTCAACGGTATTCGCTCCTCGGTATGCTACTGTTCATCACCTATTGGGCACAATACCACATAGAGAGTGAGAATCCTGGATTCACAGCCCTAAGAGTGGCTATTGGCGTCGTGCTTCTGGCTCCCCTTTGGCTCCCTCACGTTGACTCAGCCTATTGGGAACCGTTCTCCACTCTAGCGAATCTGGTAGTGTCTTTATTCTTGGCCGTTGTCGCAATTGCCTTGGGCGTCTCCATCAACTGGACAATCTTCTACAGCTTGGACGAGTGTGAGAGTTATGTTCTTCTCATCATTTGGCTGATCGGGAGCTTACTCCTCTTTGCTGTCATCGGGGCGTGGACGTATAGCATCATAGAGAATCAGGGACTGAACCTGCTCAATCTGGTTGCTGGCACTTTCTCCCTTGGGGGACTAGTCGGGTCTGCTGGGTTCCTAGCTGATGATCTCTCTTGATTCGGATTTGTAGGCTAGGCTCGCTCTGCTTTGGCCTTTGCCAGGAATGCACTCGCTTCCTCAATTAGCCTATTGAGTTCTCGGACCTTCTCACCGAGCACCTCCGGGGTTGCCCATGCAGGTGGCGGGATGAATTCCGAATACTCCGGAAGAAGGTCATCCGGAACGAGCTCTTCAACAGGCCCGGGCGGAGGAAGATGCTCATTGCCCTCGTTGACATGCTGAGGGCGATGTGCGTCCAGTGCCTCGTGTTGGGCGGAGAGCCAGAAAGCTCTCTCTAGCCCTCGTCTAGTTCCCTTGTACAGGAAGCTGCACCTGAACACACATTTCATGACAGCTCCTCGGCTTGTCCTAGATTCCGGGAACTGCGAAAGGATTAACTACAATCAATGCTTGCATATGCCGTTGCGGTGGTGGAACTTTTTAATCCCTCCACAACATCCGCCATCGTGACCTCCCGCCTCCACTCTGCGAATCGGAGGGGATTTGAACCCATATGGGTTTGGAACTCGAGAGATAGGGGCAAGACGGAAGCTAGTCCTCCATTCCCTCCAATCGCCTTTCGAGTCGGCTTTCGAAACTCTCAGAATCTGTGGCTGACAGTCTCTGGATGGTCTTTAACCAGGGCAACAATATTCGGTTCAAGTCTGCATGCAAGAGGAACACACTCACGACAATGCTTAGAGCAAACACCACAAAGGCCCCATCCCTTAGCCACGCAAGTGCCTTCATTGCATCTGCATACTCCTTTACGACACTAGGCTCTCTCAGGATGTCAGCCTCGGTGGGTGCTGGATATAAATGGATTCCCATGATGGCTGTACAACTAAGTATGGCACCGATGCTCGCTATCGTCAGGGCAATCGAGTACGTATATTTCATTATGTATCCTCCATTTCAATCCCCTCTCAGAGAGCCCATGACTTACACTCAGAAAAGCGTTTCCTAGAGCCTTTGGGATGGAGGCGTGGCCCTAAGGCGGTGGCGGATAGCCTTCCATTACTGGACGTGGCGGTTCAACAGTCATTCCTGCGAATCCGATTCCAATGCCAACGAAGGCTATGAGAAACCCTATTGCGACAACAAGCTCTGCGTTCTTCGATTGTTCGTAGCCCTGTAGCCAAATAGATTCGTTATCCTCCTCTATGCCTGTTATGATTGTATCCCAAGCGTTGTAATCGAGAACGTACCCAATAAGGAGGATCATTGAACCCGCAATGACCATGACTATTCCAATCCAGACGACACTCTTTCTCATTCTATCCCTCAGGTGGCTTATCCAAACTGGCTAGTTAAACGTTTCCCAGAGCCTTTGAGATAGAGGCAAGACGGAGCCACCGAAGAGTCGATATTGGCCCTTACGCTCTTGTGAAGGCTTGCTCTACTGTGCGATCTCGTGTGTTGCCGAAGGAACCGTGATGCGGATACAATCAGGATGGATAGAAGACCGCAACCATGTTGCTGTGCCAGAAGCGGTCATCAGCATCTTGGCCTTGAATCATCTCGCCCACGATGTAGTAGTCATATGTCCCAGAGGTAACGGCAAACCACCTCTGGGCGTAGGCGGTTCTCTCAATGATGGAATCCGTGGCGGCGTCATTCTCGACTGTATCCATCCAGCCGAAGACCGTGCTTTGACAGTCAGTTGGCGAACTGCCGACGCTAATGATCCAAGCGTCTCGAGTTCCATATGTGTGATCGATTCGCAATTGGACCTGTGCACTCACGACGACATATCCACTAGAGGGAACCGTGATTGTGACTACTGCATCGGCATAGGCTGTGCATGTTGACCCGATGGTGGTTGTAGCACTACTGGTGTTAAAAGCCATCAACGACCCAGGTCCGGGATTTCCTTGCGGTCCCTGAAGTCCAGTGCAATCGTTCACATCAACGGTCAAGTCGCCATTGATGTCTTCAGAAGGGTCTCCAATGCCGTTTCCGTTCAGGTCCCAGCATTTGACCCCATCTATACCATCAATTCCATCGGTCCCTGGTGTTCCTTGAGGTCCCGTTGCACCAGTCGCTCCTGTCGGTCCTTCATCTCCTTCGGGACCCTCTAGCCCTTCTGGACCTTGTTCGCCTTGTGTTCCCTCTTCACCTACTGGTCCGGGGAACGCAACCATTCCAATCAAGGCCAAAGCCAACGCGATGACAGCGATGACAAGTCCAGGTTTGGAGACGTCCGTCCTTGGGGGCGGAGTGGCTACTGGAGCCACTGGAGCCGGCATTGGGGCAGCCGGCGGTGCTCCACTAACAGGCTCACTACCATATCCTTGTGGTTCACTCATATTATAACATCCTCCTCAACTGAGGTAAACTGACATCACTCTTGCTCGTAAAAAGGTTCTGTCACGTGGAGGCTGGGAGAACTCTTGGGGTAGAAGCCTCGCGGCCTCATAGGGTGGGTGGTTCTCCTCGCTTGTGGGAATAGGCACAGCAATGAGAGTTTCAGGCACCGGGGTTGATTATTATCCACCAACACGAATGTTTCCTATCTCCAAGAAGCTGATTGAAAACTGGAAAACCTGTTGGATATAGGCGATTCAGAAAAAGCGTTAGCTTTTTAACGCCCGTTCTGTCGAGCCAGTATCTCGGGTTGACATGAAAAGGCATCAGAAAATCTGACAGTGAGAAAGGAGCGGCGCGATTTTTGACGGTTTGAGGGGAGAGGCGAAGCCGAGCGCCGCGAATTTCGAGGTCTTCAGTCTGTTGGTGGTCAATGTCGGACCCCTAAGGATCGAAGTGCACAAGGGAAGTCTCGGACATCTCTCCCTGGTTGCCGTGGGCGTCTACGGCGACGACGTTGCATCGAAACTCAACCGGAACGGTGAGGTCATCGAGATAGAGGACAATTACTCTGAGGTATTCGCTCCCATTCTGGTCTGTTTTCCTCTCCAGAATCGGCAGAAGCGTATACCAGGAATAGACGAGCGTGTCATTGACATAGACCTCATAGCGCACTTCGTCGCCATTTGGGTCCGTTGCCGGCCACCACTCCGCGTACAGGACTTCTCGGTCGAGGTAGTATGACCTCCCGATGTAGACATTCCTGATCTGGACCTTTTCCGGCGCGAAGATGCTCCGGTCGTATGTGATGCTGACTCCGTCCGACTTCTCACCTTCGTTTCCTGCACCATCCACGGCTGACACCTGAACCGTATATGGAGTTCCGTCTCGGAGGACGGTTGGATTGGCTATGCCAAAAGAGCCTGCAAACTCGCCCGAGTCGTCGGCGATGACCGTCGTATTGTGGGAAAGAATCTCACCGGTCTGCTCGTCCCAACAGACTGCCGCTGCACTCCAACCCCACGACGTTGGTGGCATCACGAACTCCAGTGACCCATCCACATAGACACGATACCAGTGGACTCCGATGTTGTCCGTTGCAGCGCTCCAGTTGGCATAGACGTTCCCATATTCGTTGATTCCAACGGAGTTGATGACCACCTTGGACGGCGGCGAATCGTCCGCGTATGACCCTTGCCGGCTAGAGTCCTCGTCTGAAAGGATGACCAAGCTGGACATTCCGATCGCTGACCCACTCAATATGACACTGACCACGCATAAGACCACAATCGCCTTATCCAGAGATCTCAATCGCTCACCTCTACGTCTTAGATGGGACTGCCAGTATATACTGGTTGCCAGAGGATTCGACGTGCGGCGACGACTGTCCACCGTGTCCGTCGTATCGGACCAGGAGAGTGTAGTCTGGAAAGGGAATCTTCCCGTAGGTGAAGGGCTGGAATCTGCCGCCGCCTTCGATGATGCACTCACTCATCGGGCCCGCAAGAAACTACATGTCTATGATAGATTGAATAGAAACGGGGCGTTTCATCTCCCAGGCTGGGATTACGATCCTGTTGTGGCGCGCGTCGCAGTGAGGATGAAGCTGCGTCTGACCTGCAAGCATCAGGTCCCATCCCAGCCTCAAAGAGAGGAGGAAAAGCTATGCTCAAAGTTAGTGTCAAGTCAACCAAGACTGGCAGACAAGCCAACTTCGAGGTGGAGGTCAAAGACGAGAACGAGACGATGGATGTCCTTCAAGGACTGAGTCTTGTGCACGGATTCGCCAAACTTACACAGCTCATCATGGGGTCGAGGTAGAGTCAGGGGCATCGTGGGTTGTCTACATCTTCGACCTTCCGTTGCACCGCATGAGTAGGCTGTAGTCCGGGAATGGTATCTTGGGGTAGCTCAAGGGCTGGAACTGACCGCCGCCCTCTATGATCCATTCTCCCATCGAGAGAGCGTCAATCAGTGAAAACAAGGGGGAAGGAACCCAGAGGAGGAATCTCGAAGGCAGTCAACGAGAGGGGATAGTGTAATGTCCCCGGAATCGAAGAGGATTCTTCTCGTGTCTGCGGGAGGCCCGGGTTCCTTCCATGGGAGGTTTGACACCGACCGTTTGAGAGAACACCACACCTTAAAGGAGGCAGTCATCATTATCGACCCAGATAATAGGGACTCGACGTGCGGCGACGACTATCTGCCGTGTCCTGGATACTCGATTGTGACGGGTATGAGGGGACGCTGAATAACTCCTTTCGGCGTATCAAACTCCACAAACTTGTACGAAAGAGACGCGCCTCTTGGCATCGAGCTCACGCTGTCATTAGCTCAGACCGAGAAACTCTCAGGACGAATGGTCTCTTTCCAGGGTGCTTCTTTTCGGTGACTTCAAGAACTCTCTTGAGTCGTTTGTGTATCGCCACAATAGACTCATCAACAACTGAAACCCAGAGTCCTTCGTACTCGGAAAGGTTCTGACTCCACAACCAGTTGAAGTTGGCTTCTCTTTCCTCTCCCATTGAAACTCCCCTACGTCTTGCCAATATCATGCCTCCATTTATCTGTTACTCAGAATCGACATTAGAACCTTGCGTTCAGTTTCTCAGTTCTGGTAATCATCTAGCCCACTCAATCCCTCACAGAGAGGCTGGGAAACCTCAGGGGCGAGGTTTGTCTCAGACCTCTAGTGATTGCGACAACAAGATCGCATGGTCCTCCCAGCCTCAAGGGATTGGATGGTGCTTGACATATGAGAAGCTTCTGGCGAAAGGGTTAAGACCTACTCAGCTATTGCTTGCATCAGGAGGGAAACACTTGTCTGGACCAGAG
>JAGMCJ010000171.1 GCA_023129265.1 Thermoplasmata archaeon
GTCATCGAACGTCTCGTTCTGGAATCCCTCGTAGTTCTGCCCAGCTATGGCGTTTCTAGAGTGGAAGAAGGCGTAGTAGTAGTCAGGCGGGTCGGAGCCTATCCTCCATCCCAGGACCCACATCTGCATATCACGGTTGTTCAACTTCTCAACAATCTTTCCGAATGCCACCAGATTCGCATCTGCGTTCAACCCCACAGCTCTCATGTCGCGTGCTATCATGGTGCATGCCTGAGCACGAATGGGATCGTAGTCCGCCTGGGGACACAATATCTCAATCGGGCCGTCACCTATCGTAGGGAGCTTCCGATAACCGCTCGGACCTCTGCCAAGGGCGAATCCTCCTATCGTGTAGTGATCGTCCAGCATCTCGTTCGCCGCCTTCAGATCGTAGTCGTACTTCTTAAAAGACCCGTTGTACCATTTCACACTTGCGGGACTGACAGGCTGGTCTCCGGCCACACCGAAGTTCTGCAACAAAGTCGTAACGATCCTCTTCTTGTCAATGACTTGGGCAATTGCCCTCCTCAACCAGAGTCCATCGTCACCCTTTGTGGTGGGATCGTTGTCAGGGTAGCCGAACGGAGAGATTCTCATGTTATAGCTGAGGTAGAAGAATCCCTTCTCAGCCGTCGACTGTATCCCCACATTGGGGTCTTGCCCGAGGTCGCCGACGAACTCAGGGGGAACGGACCAGGAGACGACATCTATCTCTCCCGCCTGGAGTGCGAATACGGCTGCCTGCGCGGTCTTGTATATCGTGAACAGCATTCCGTCGATGTACGGCTGGTGCATGTACAAGAAGAAGCTCCCCTGGCAGACTGGCGGGGAGCCGACCTTTGCACAGCCGAGCGCGTCCGCCTTATAGTCCTCGAACTTGTCTATCCTCACAGTGACACCGGGGTTCCATTGTCCGAACTTGAAGGGTCCCGTCCCAATGACCCCGTCGTCCTCCGTGAGCCAGGATGCGGCGTTGCTGAACTTGAAGTGGAGTGGATCTGATTCAGGTCTGCCGTTGTGCGTTGCCTCATTATATGCATACTTGAAGTTCGCGTGGATGTTCTCCTTCCAATCTTTGCAGACGCCGTCGGTCGCGTCCAGACACACCTTGCCCGTGCCTTCCCACACATGGCGCGGGAGGATGCTACCTGCGTTCAGGGTCCAGGTCGTGAACCTCGCATAGGTGGCCTGCTGTGAGAAGTGGAGGGCGAACCTCAGTGATTCATTCTCACCTCTTGGTATCTGTGGTTCCCAGGTTGCCTGAACTGGCCAGACATTCAGCCACCTGTTGGTTGAGTAGTTCGATCCGGGCAGGTTGTTCTTGTGCTTTAGGACATCGAGAGAGGTCGTGAGAGGGTCCAGGGCGTTGAGGTGATATGCGAAGAGAACGTCGTGCATTGTCGCCTGAACGCCATCGTGGAAGTAGACACCGTTCAGGTCGTAGAAGGCAGTGACCTCGGATTGGTTTGCCTCCTTTTTGTAGACTCCGTACTCCTCAAGCTCGAACACGCCATTGTCGTCCGCATCGATCCCCAGGAGATTATAGGGAAGCGGCTCCTCCGTTTTTGGGTCCACCTGACCCACACCCTCATATATCGGGCCCAGCACGTTGCTGCTCCAGACATCACTTACGGCGAGGAAGTTCCTCGACTTCATGTCGTCCTGAGCACCGATTCTCAGAACGAGATCCTGCCTGGTCTCATTTGCCAGAGCTACCTGAGCCACAGCCCCGAAAAAGGCCAAGAATATGAAGGCCATCATCATCGTAAGGGCAATCGCGCGTTTTCTCTCTTCATGTTCTTTCTCTGCACCAGTCATGGGTCTCCCCGCATATTCTAAAGCCTATGGGGTTTATAATAAGTTTGGTATATCCTTTTGTAATTGAGCCTGGAACACTGCAAAGATGTACTGGATAGGCCTCAGGAAGACGGGTTACACCGAGCGATCCTCTGTGGAATCCTGGATTCTCGCTACTGGGCCGTGATCTGTGGGAGCGGGACGCTCTCAATTGTTTGGTCTTGATGCGTTGCAGGTCCAGGGGATAACGAATCCTCCTGCCCGAGTCATGCGAACGAGAGCGCTACTTCCTCTTGCCGCGGCGGTTCCTACGCACAGGAGCCTCCTTGCGGTTCTCCCTAATCCTTTCCAGTGTCTTCTGCAGGTCCGTCTTCAGCTCCCCAGCTATGAACCGTTTGGTGTAATGGTCAGCTCTGGCCGCGATACCGATTTTCCCCGCATAGGCCCTGGCAATCGCTCCTCTCTGCCAGTACGGGGACCTGTGAACATCGGGGTGCTGGAACAGCACGCCATGCTTCGGGGGCTTGGTCTTGCTCTTCAGGTGTCGAAAGAGCGCCTTCTCGGCACCGAGGAGTTGAATCGTGCCAGTGGGTAATCTCGCCAGCCGCTCGAGACCGCCCGCCAAGTCGATCAGCCTTGCACCGATGATTGGTCCTGCGATCTCGGTTATATTGGGAGCGAGAGACTTCATGCTGCTCTCGACGTACGCCTGAAGCGTTGTCCTCCTCGACCTCGCCTCCTCTATCATGCTTGCCATTTCCATGATCGTCTTCTCGTCCTCCGGTGCGAGCTCGGATCCAATGGAGTCCACATCTTTCATCTCAGCCATCTTGTCCTTGCTCCCAAACTCGGATATCAGCTGCACGAAACTGTCCCCGTCGACGAGTTTCTCCAGCTCAGGGAAATGGAGTCCATACCATTCCTTCAGTCTGCCGTGTAGGATGTTGATTGTCTTCTCCATGTCGTCCAGCGCGTTCACGGCCTGCGAGACGTGATCGTCCCTCCCCACGGCCTTGGTCATCTTCTCCTTCGCCACGAGGATCATGGCCTCGTGGAGCAGATCGCGGTCGAAGTCGAAGTCCTCGGGCCGTATGAAAGGAGGCTCAACGCTTATGTTGGCCCCTCCGATCTTCTCCAGCCTTCTTTCCACGACGAAGAACTCATCAAGGTCCTCGACAAGCTCCCTTTCCTCTCCCAGGATTCTGGAATCGCTCACCCTTCTCATCCTCGCTGCGATGTCCCGGGCATTCCTCGGGAACAGCCTGAACTCCGACACTTGATCCCCGTCAAGAAGGAAGGATCCAAACCAAGTCGTAACAAGAATCATCTCATCCCCGCCAAATAGGATCTCATCTTAATTCCACCTCGAAGTGGTCCCCCTTGGGCATTATCATTATGATCTCCCTCTTCTTGAGGTACTCGACCGCCCTCTCGACCTGCTCTGGGTCGATGTTCGTGGCCTCAGATATCTTTCGCGCGAGATACCCCATATGGTCCTCCAATGGGAGGAGGAAGTCCCCTGTCATCTTCAATCGCGTGTCGATGAACTGACCCACCCGTAGCTCCGTCGTGGAGTAGTACGCCTCCCTCCCTGTATGGAGGAACTCTCCCCTGTAGGTCTTGCACCGCGGGCACCTGTATCTTGCGATATCCGTCTCGTCCGTAACAAGCACCAGGTCGCCCTTGCCGCAGCGTCCACATCGCAAGTTGACGAGCGGTTCCTCGACGCCCTCCACGGAAAGGACGGGGGAAGGATTGAGAAACCCTGCGACATCCGTCCCGCAACGCTGACACACGGACTCGCCCTCCGTATCATGATTGCACACGGGACATCTCGTCATTGTACCCACATCGGCAACGTCATTATAGAGGTTTCTTGAGCTTTGGTTATCCCCTCAAGTCCCTCAGTTCGTACGGTTTGTGAATCCCCCTCTCAGTGATTATGCCGGTGATAAGATCAGCGGACGTGACATCAAATGCCGGGTTCCTTGCTTTCGCTCCCTTTGGAGCTATCCTCCTCCCGCTTATGTGCAGGACCTCGCTTTCGCTTCTCTCCTCTATGGGGATGCTCCTCCCGTCCTGCAGGGAGAAGTCTATCGTGCTCGTGGGTGCTGCGACATAGAACGGCACGCTGTTGTCCCTGGCAATGAGGGCCTTCTCGTACGTTCCTATCTTGTTCGCGACATCCCCGTTCGCTGCTATTCTGTCCGCACCTACGATGACGAGATCTATCTCTCCAGACTGCATCAAGCGCCCCGCCGCGTTGTCCACGATTATCGCGTAGTCTATGCCCTCGTTGGACAGCTCCCAGGCGGTCAGCTTTGCGCCTTGCAGTCTTGGGCGGGTCTCGTCGACATAGACGAAGATCCTCTTGCCGTTCCTGTGCGCCTCCCTCATTGGCGCAAGGGCGGTTCCGTGGTCAACTGTCGCCAACGCTCCAGCGTTGCAATGTGTCAGGATGGAATCTCCGTTCCTTATCACTTCATCACCGTTCTCACCGATCCTCCTGCACATGTCCGAAATCCGGGCCGCATAGTCGTCGGCCGCCTTGACCGGAGGGGTTCCCTTCCCGATCTCCTTCAGCATCAGGTCGATGGCATAGAACAGGTCGTAAGCCGTGGGACGTGTGGCCTTCAGTCTCTTGGCGGCCTCATCCAGCGGTTCTCCCTTCAAGGCTGCGAGAGCGATTCCATAGGCCGCCGTGGCCCCGATGGCCGGGGCGCCCCGCACGACCATGGTCTCTATCGCCCTCGCAACGTCCTCAACCGTCCCCGCCTGGAAGAACTGAACCTCGTATGGCAAGAGGTTCTGCTCAATCAACCAGACGACATCGTTCGACATCCACACCGTTTTGATGTCGCGGACCTTTCCGTCGACAACGACCTGCAAGGGATTACCTCTTTCTCAATGAACTCAGAAGGTCGGAGAGGCGGGGCGGCTCGAGCTCCCTCTTCATGTCGCTCTCCAAGGAGCCATAGTACGATATCTGTCCCCCCACTCTCGCGAGCTCCATGAGGATGTCATTCTCCTCCTCTGACAGATTCCTGAGCTCCTCCTCGAGATTCTTGCGCCTGAATCTCCATCTCTCGAATTCCTGTTGAAGCGCATCGAGCTCCTTCATGGTTCACCTCATCGACTCGATTCTCATGGTGGAGATCTCCCGTGGAACCGCCGCTTCCTTGAGCGATGCCATCCTCTTGTCGAAGCGGGCCATCTGCTTATTGACCCGCTCGAGCTTCTGCAAGACAGCTTGCCTTCTTCTTCTGATGCTCTCCAGTTTGCTCTGCAGGAAGTCCCTTCGTCTCTTCCACTTCTTCTGCTCTTCCAGAGTTATCAGGACGCTCTTGACAGGCATCTTCCCTCCCGGTCCAATCACAGTTCGATGTATAAAAGCATACCGCCACGTACTCGAACCGTCAGCGGGGTTCGAGAATCCCGCCAATGACGTCCTACGCGCGTAGAACATCCTCCGTCAGGCACACCTCCGCGAACGCGTATGCCAGGTTCAGAAGCGTCGCGACGTGCATCTCCTCGGTTACGCTGGCGGTCGCGTCCGCCACGAATCTGACCCATATGTCTCTGAAGAAGGCGTCCCTGGCCGTCGACTCACAACAGATGTTGGTCATCACCCCGCTGATGACAACCTCCTCAACTTCCCGGCTCCTCAGGACATCCGCAAGATCAGTGCCATGGAACGCGCTGTATCGATTCTTGCATATCACCTTGTCATCGGGTCTAGGAGCGATAGAGTCATGGATTTCCGCTTCCTCCGTCCCCTCCTTGCAGTGGTCGTCCCACCACTCTCCCAGTATCCCGAGATCGGAACCATCTGGGTTGTGCACATGGCGCGTGTAGATCACCGGTCTCCCCTTCTCGCGATAGCGGTCTATGAGCCTCTTCACGTTTGGGAGGATTGCGGCTACGGGGTCCACGAGTGACGCGACACTCGAACCCAGGAAGAACTTCTGCATGTCTATGACGAGGAGCGCAGAGTGGTCCACGCCGACAGGGGACCTGTGGACATTGAACTTCCCGATTCTTCTCAACCAATCCTCCGACTTCTCTCTGATGTTCTCTGGAGTGACCCTTTCCATCCTGCCTCGAGCCGTCAATTCCTCACCTCCTCCGTTCCCGCCAACACTAGTCACCCATTGTCAGCTTGGGTAAGAAGATTGTGTGGACTGTACGAAAGACAATGCTGGCAGGATGGACTTTGTCCCCGAACTTCCGGAGCGACTACTTTGGCCTCTTAACAATCACGGTGTTTGCGAGCATCGAGTTCGGCAGGGTGATCTGCTCGCCCGAAGCCTTCTTCAGCACGGTCGCAAACCTGCCCACCATGAGCACGGTTCCACTGTACTCGCCCACCGTTATGTCGTCGCCAACACTGAGCGTCTTCGAGACGGAAGAATACGCGCTGACGTTCGCCGCAACGTCCCTGCCGCCGAACCCAAAGGAAATCGCCAGACCCAGGCCAAGAGCCCCGATCAGAATGATGAAGGTCCATATCAAAAGGCTCGTGTCGATGCCGACCAGCCCAAGCGCCATCACGATCGCTATGAAGATCACCAGCCACCTGACGAGAATCGCGGTCGTTTCCGCCGTTAGCGGGACGTCAGCCTCCTTCACGGGCGTCTCGACCCTCTTTGACAGCCACGTTCCCAGCCAGAGACCACCCAGGGCGATGAGGACGGCTCCAAAGACCCTCGGCAGATACTCGATGATCAGCGTGACGAACGCAGCGATAGTCGCGAACTCCAGGTACTCCAAGGTTATGGCAACGAAGAAGAGGAACACGAACCAGAACACCAGCAGACCTAGTATGTCCGGTAGTCCTCTGAATCCTATGCTCCTAACGGTCTCAACAAGTCCGGTCTCCCTAAAGAGGTCGTCGAATCTCAGCTTGTAGAGCGTCTTGACCACGATCCACTTCACGATCTTGGACACAATGTATCCAAGGATCACGATGGCTATGGCAAAGAGGAGAAAGATGACGACGAACTCCCACAACCAATTTATGCCGCTCCAAATCCAGTCTATTATGTCAGCCATTGTCCCACCTTCTCACAGAGGCATCCCGAGATATTCGGCGATATCATTACTTCCACTCTTATAAATATTTCTGAGAGCGTAGTCCGTCCGAAGGTGCG
>JAGMCJ010000172.1 GCA_023129265.1 Thermoplasmata archaeon
TCCACTTCTCTCGCTTTGAGGGCCTCTCCCTTGTCTCCAAGCTCTTTCTCCTTGAGGGCCAGCTTCCTGCCGATGTCCTTCACTTCGCTCTCCCTCTTCTGGACGATCTCCTTCATCCTGCTGAGTTCGACCTCCATTTCCTTCTTCCTGGTCGAGATCTCCACGCCGTCAGCGCGCTTCTTTGTCATGTGCTTCAGTATTGCGAGGCTGCCTTGCTTGACCGCCTCGATCTCTGTCCTCAGCCCCTCCAGCGTCCTCTTGTACTCGTCGCTCTTCTCGAGCTCATGGGCGAGGGCGATCTGGCTCTTCGTGAGCTCCTTCTCTTTCTCCCTGGCGAGGGTCTCGACGCCTTCCTCCGCGGTCCTCTCCTCGATCTTCCTCAGCTCTTGCTGGTGCCTCTCCTCGGTGACCGTTCTCTCGAGCGTCTCCATGTCGGGGAGCTCGTCGACGAGCGCAGAGGGATAGGACTCCTTGATGTGCCGGATGCTGATCGATGATGACTTGTAGTCGTAGGAGTGGAGCTCGATGATGCTGTCATCCTTGATGCTGTCTCGCAAGATCTCCTTGAGCGCATCGCGGCCGTACAGCGGGCCAAAGTAGTCGTGAAGTGCCAGTGTGCAGTGCCCGCCCTTGAAAACGATGCTTCCGATCGACTGAACGTTCTCCCTCATCGCGCTGACCCTCAAGGTCCCCGTGATCTCCGAGTCCTTGATCCTCTCAAGGAAGTCCCTGAGGACGCCAGGCCCTCCGAAGGCAGTCTCTTCCAATTTACCCGCCGGCAACTCCATTGCGACACCGAACTTGTTCGTGAATCTGCTCCCCATTAATAAGGGTTATCGCCCGATTTGGATTGTTGAGAATGTGCAGATCGGTGCGGACGCGTCATCAGAGGGGAAAGGATTTATTGTGAAAGACGAATCCGGGTTTGGTGTTGATGATGAAAAGAGGGTCAGATGACCTTCCGGGATGATTGACCCTATGAGTGCTGAAACACCGTCCGCATTCACTTCGAAGCCCCACTCTCGTCATCCTCACTGATGATGCCAAAGAGAAGACGGGTTCTGCGCAAACTAGCTCGCCGCTGCTTGAGCGCGAGCCGACGGAACTTTGAAAGAGGATCAAGGAAACGGAGAACCTGGGGCAGTAGCGATGACTCCTTCGACACCTCCTTGCGATGTCGTGGCTTCACTTCTTCTCTTCTTTCTCAATCTTTGACAGAGTATGCGATAGCAGGTCCCTCAGCACTCTGGTGGCGCTGAAGTCAAGTATCAGTTGACCATCAGCGACGTATGCCTTCTTTCCATCCTCAACAAGAACCATCTCGTTCCCAAAGTCTATCTTGACGATGCTTTTGGCCCGCGTGACTCCGAACACGTTCGCATAGTACTTTGTGAAAAGCGGCCCTCTCGCCCAACTCGATTCCTTTTCAATCTTGGTCTTCCTAGGCATGATAAACCTCCGAAAGTCTCCTGGGTCCTGTCCTTTTTCGAATGTGATAGATTCGCTTCTCTTCAACCACAAGTTCAGGGCACATAGCTGTGAAATCCTTTGACAAGGTCTCAAGCGGAGCAGTCTCCTCTCGGACGAGTTCCCGTCTCACTGGGGCCTCGACAACTTCCGGCTCCTCTATGCCGAGTTCCTTCTCCATGATGGCTGCAATCAGGATCTTGTTGAGTCGGTACATTGTTTGAACGATCTCGGAGTCCTTGTTGAGTCTGTACAACTTAATGTTGCCCACCTGGTCGGTCTTGACAAGGATACCCCACTTCAGGAATCTTTTGACGATGTCGTTGCACGTTCTTCGTGAGGGGACTTCACTGATCTTCGCAAGTTCGGTTATGTTGAATGTGAAGTCTGGGCAAGACAAGAGGTATTCCAGGAGTTCCACCTCAGAAGATGTGCCAAGAATGCCCTCAAAAGGCTTCTCGAAGTCTTCATTCTCAGCCTTCGTTGACACACCTCCCTGCTTTCCATAGAACGGGACTTCTTCGAGTGTACCGAGAACAATAGGACATACCAGAGGAATAATCCCCGGGTTCGTATAAGTAGTTTGTGCAGAAATTCTCACACTACTGTTCTATATTCTGCCGTACTCCCTCAACACTCTCTCTGTTTCTCCAGCATCGACCCAGAAGGTTCTTCGCGACTTCGCCTTCGGTTTTTCTCCAAGAAGGCCCTTGTTCTTCAGGTTCTGGATAACCCTCTTCAGGTTCTTGATTTTTCGACCCAAGTCTCTTTTGATCAATTCGATTGGTTGAGTCCTGCTCGGAGTGATGCGTCTCTTGTGAAACATATAGAACAGGAAGTTGATTTCGTCGTCCGAAAACTCGGACAAGTCTCTAGGGGGTTTCTTGCTCGGAGTTTCCTCTTTCGTGGTTGCCGCCTCATCATCGATTTCCACGTGCACCCAGAACATCCTCCCCGTCTGACGTGGATCCCACTTCAAAATGGCTGAATCACTATTTAGTCCTTCACCTGCAGTATCCTCTGGAAACGCCCCACTTGGTACACGGGAGCGCGAAATCACACTAGATTCTCTTCCGCTCAAGGTGTGATTCCGTGCCGAGGAATCGGACATAGAATTATATCGCCAAAGCGTTTCACACGAGCTGAAACATCCGCCTGAACGCGATGTTCGCAGCCTGCGGGAGGAAACGACATCATGGAAGACGTGATTGAGGTTGATGATGGCACGTGGGAGAGTGCGATTGAGAAAGACAAGAAGCCCGCGGCGGTGATGTTCTACAGCCCCACGTGCGCGTACTGCGCTCAGATCGAGCCGTACTTCGCGGACTCGCAAAGGATTGCGAAGACAGGGTCGTGTTCGCCAAGCTGAACATCATGGCCAGTGCATACACGGCTGGTAGATACGGCGTCATGAGCACGCCCACGTTCAAGTTCTTCTGCAGTGGGCGTCCAGTCCAGGAGCTTGTGGGAGCTGTCTATCCGCCACTCCTGAAGAAGAGCCTTACGAAGAGGCCCCGCCCGGCGAGGACGAGACTCAGTCAGAACAGATGTAGTCGATGAACTCGTTCAG
Source organism: Thermoplasmata archaeon (assembly GCA_023129265.1). Lineage (GTDB taxonomy): Archaea > Thermoplasmatota > Thermoplasmata > RBG-16-68-12 > JAGMCJ01 > JAGMCJ01. The sequence continues at coordinate 3,038 of JAGMCJ010000172.1, forward strand.
CGGGAAGCCGTCCTCCCACTTCATGACGAAGTAGTCCTTGGGCGTGACCCTCGCCTTGGGGAGCCGCTTGTACAGAATCCTTTGCTGACCCTTGAAGTGTTTCTTCACGGGCAGCGTGAAGAGCCGCCAAGCATCACCGCGCTGACCCTTCAGCCTATAGGCGTAGATCGGAACGAGGCCCGCCTTGCCGCATTTCTCTATCATGTCCTCGGCCTGGTTCGTCACCCTTGCGGACTGGCTGAACCTTAGCGTACTGGATTTGGATGACTTCACCTCTATCGGGAAGCCTATGTCGCCGCGCAACGCCATCAGGTCAACACCGAAGGAACCCGCCGCGCGCATGACGATGAAAGGGCTATCGCGGATCCTCCTGTAGTTGTCCGTTTCCTCTTCGTCACACGACCTCGTGACCTTGTCCAGCATCTCAAGGTCGCCCTGCAAGATGCCCTTGAGCTCCCGCTCGAAAATACCTCTCGCCACTGGAAGGATAATATACTTTCGCTCTTATAAATGTGACTAGAGATTTGTCATTAGAGAAACCATTATTCCCTGACGCATGATGGGGTTCCGTGATGATCAGGGAAACCAATGCTCACGATACCGAAGATGTCTTGCATCTCATCGCGTGCCAGTCGCACGAAGACCAGAAACACGCAGGCGTCAACGAGAGCTTTGAGGACATCTACCGCGGATGGAGAAGGAGAGGCCTCACAAGGAGATACGACGGGGAGATTTTTCACGTCGTTGATGAGAGGGACGGCGAGATCGTGGGCATCTGCGGCATGAGCATTTCCACGGACGGAGAGACATCAATGGGCGAGCTGACGACGATGTACGTCAAGCCAGAGCATAGGAGGAAAGGCATCGCCCTCAGGCTCATGAAAGAGATCACAGACCTTGCGAGAAAGAAAGGCGTCGAGTTCATCTTCGCTTGGACAAGGCAAGAGGCAACCGCCGCGAAGGCGCTCTATGAGAAGGTCGGGTACGAGGAGAATGTCCAGCCTATCTACTACAAGATCGTGCATGAGACAGAGCCCGCTAAACCCGAACAGGCCGACTGAAAGTCCCTTCCCTCAGTGAGACCCTCGTCTCCGCCAACCACGTCTCAACTGCCGCGAGGTTGTGTATCGAGAGCAGTCTCATGGCGAGCATCTCCTTTTCCCGGTACAGGTGGTGAATGTAGCCCGCTGTGAACTCCCCGCAGGCGTAGCACCTGCAGCCCTTCTCGAGCGGGTCCGTCACGCCCTCGAAGCGCCTCTTCCGAATGTCGTGCGATTCGCCGTCCGCGAAGAACGTCCCGTGCCTGGCGTTTCTGGCGGGAAAAGCGCTGTCGAAGATATCCACTCCAGCGGACACGTAGTGCCCAAGGTCATCGGGGCTGCCTATCCCGAGCAGATGCTTCGGTGATGCGGACGGCAGACCCTTCAGCGAGGCCTCGACCATCGCCATGGTCGTTTCCTTCGGTTCGCCCAAACCCAGCCCGCCAATCCCAAAACCATCGAACTCCAATTCCGCCACGGTGCGAGCATGGTCCTCCCTGAGCTCTGCGTCCCCGCCGCCTTGGACTATCCCGAAGAGCAGAGTGTTCTCGGACTCTCGAGCCACCAGACTCTCCTTCGCCCACGTCGTCGTCCTCTCCATGGACAGCAGGGTCCTCTTCTCACTGCTCCCCAGCTGGGGGCAATCATCGAGAGAGAAAGCCACGTCAGAGCCCATCTCCTCCTGCAGGCGGAGCGAACCGCTCGGGTCAAGAAGATAGGGGGTGCCGTCCGGGAGCTTGAACGACATCCCTTCATCCGACAGATGGAAGGAGAAGTCCTTTCTGATGAGCTGGAATCCGCCGCAGTCCGTGAAGATGACCCTGTCCCAGTTCATGAACTCGTGAATCCCGCCAGCCTTCGCAACTGCGTCCCTGCCTCGCAACAGGAAGTGGAAGGAGTTCACGATGATCCCGTGAGCACCGATCGACCTGAGTTCGTCGGGCGTGAGAGTCTTCACGACCCCTTTCGTGGCCACGGGCAGGAACGCCGGGGTCTCGAGGTCCCCGTGAGCGGTCCGCAGGACGCCCGCCCGAGCGCCTGATCTCTCATCTTCCGCCTGAATCCTGAACATGACATCACCTGAACACGAGCATCGCATCGCCGAAGCTGTAGAACCTGTATTCCTCTTCGATCGCTTGCCTGTACGCATCGAGCAGCCGGTCCTTGCCCGCGTAGGCCGAGACGAGCATGAGGACCGTCGAACGGGGGAGGTGGAAGTTGGTGACCAGGGCATCTATCCCTAAGCCGAATTCGTACGGGGGATGTATGAAGAGGTCGGTCCAGCCCTTCGACGCAACGACCCTTCCGTCCTTCTGACTGCTCTCCAGCGCTCTCACTGTCGTCGTCCCGACGACGAAGAGCCTTCCGCTGGACTCCACGGTCTCCTTGATTAGCCGAGCCGCGTCACCAGGGACCTCGAAGTGCTCTTCTTCCATTGAGTGATCCTCGACGTCCGCGGTCTTGACCGGAAGGAACGTCCCGGGGCCCACGTGAAGCGTGACCCTGGCGATTCTAACTCCCTTGGAGGACAGTTCGCGCATCAGCTCGGGGGTGAAGTGAAACCCCGCCGTTGGTGCCGCAATCGAGCCGTCCGCGCTCGCGTACACGGTCTGATACCTGTCGCCATCGTCCAACTCCTCCTTGATGTACGGAGGGACCGGCATCTCACCGAACTCCTTCAGAAAAGCGTCGAAGTCGGAGGTGTGGAACCTGACGAGGAGGCGCCCACTAGACTTCCTGAGCACCTCCGCCGACGTGTCGCCTACGAGGATCGACTCGCCCTCTCTCATCCGCCCCTTGCCCAGACACGACCAGTTGTCTCCCTCTTTCCTGAGAAGCAATAGCTCCACCGCACCGCCGGTCCTGCGCCGTCCTTTCAGGCGGGCGGGGATTACCTTCGTGTCGTTGAGAACGAGAGTGTCCCCCTCATCCATGTACTCGGGAAGGTCTGGGAATCTCTTGTGCCTGACTCCGTCACCCTGCAGGACCATCAGTCTCGAATCCCCGCGGACCTCCGTCGGCCTTTGGGCAATGAGCCCCTTCGGCAAGGGGTAGTCAAAATCCTCGACCCTCATCCGTACTCAGGGCTTGAAAGGGAGCACTCACATAAAACTCTTGTACTTCTCCTTGATGACCTTCATCGCCTTCT
>JAGMCJ010000173.1 GCA_023129265.1 Thermoplasmata archaeon
GGACGGTCGATGAGGTCCAACACGATGATGTTCTTCTCCTCGAACTCGAATCCCGCCCGCGACAGCGCCCTCTTCGTCGTGTTTACGTCGTTGGTCACTATCCTCAGGAAGGCCTCCGGATGCGAATTCTCGCTCGATATGGCTTCGATGTTCACCGAGCTTTGCGCCAGTGCTTCCGCGACCCTGGCGAGTTCACCGCGCTTGTTGTCAGAATATACCTTGAATTCTTTCATTTCCCTCCCTTCCCACGGTCCCGAATGGTTCGATAACGTAGAAATAGCTTTCGCAACTACGCCCCGGTCTCCCTTCTCGTTGCGAGAGAGGCCTGCTCCCAATACGAGTAGCCTTTCAGACCGAAGCCGAAGACCGGGATGCTCACCACCGAGAGGATTATCTTGAGTATCGTCACGGAGGCGATGCTTCCGAGGAGGTCGTTGGTGCCGATGGTCCCCGTGTACGCAATCGTGTGGAAGAGCACCGTATCGATTGCCATCACGAGTATGAGTATCAGCACGTACTTCACGTAGATGTGCTTCTTCCACTTGTGGTAGAGGAAGTTGTTGAGGTACATCGCCACCACGAACGCCATGAGGCTACCGAAGACGATTCTCGCCTCGGTTCCCAGAAGCCAGTTGAATGTGCTGTGCGTGTAGTCCGGGAAAACGCCCGTCTTTTCGGGAATCATAGATTCCAGTAACAGGTTCAGCAGGAACAGGAAGTTGACGAATATCCCAGCGATTATGAGGTTGGTCTTCTCCTTTGGGCCCTCCTTCTCGTTTATTATGTTCGCGATCACGAAGATCGAGAGGTATGCGATGACTCCAGCCGGGACGAAGTTGTACTCCTCCGGCATGAAGGGGAGTTTCTCGCCCCTTATCGCGGTCAGAACCTGGGCGGTCACAAAGAGTCCACCGATCGAGGCATACAGAAGTTCCTTTCTCATGTCGCCCTCACCGAGACGAGAAAGGGCGGGACGAAATAAAGGTTACACGGGCTACGGGACGAGCCTCGCCCTGTCCCTCGGGAAGAGAACGCACTCCCTGATGTTCTTGATGTCCAGCACGGTCTGCAGCAACCGCTCGGCTCCCAGGCCGAAGCCCCCGTGTGGCGGCATGCCGTACCTGAAGGCCTTGAGGTAGAACTCGAACTCCTCGAAATCGAGGTCGTTCTCCTCCATCTGCTTCGTGAGGACGTCGTACCTGTGCTCCCTCTGCCCGCCGGAGACTATCTCCAGTCCCCTGCAGCCCAGGTCGAAGTAGCCAGTCAGCTCGGGGTCGTCAGCCTTCCGCATGGCGTAGAACGTCTTTCCCACCACCGATGTCGGGAACTCCGTGATGAAGTAGAAGTCCTCACCGTGCTCCTCCTGGATCCACTTGCCGACGAGCTTCTCGCCCTCCGTGTCCATGCCGCCCTCGGGGTCGGTCCCCTTTCCCAGGCCACTGAGGTATCCGACGCACTCCTCGTGCGTGACCCGTCTGAGCGGGAGCTTTGGGAGGACCAAGTCGACCGGCCACAGCTCAAGACTGGGACTGCCTTCCTCCTCGATCGCCTTCAGGACGTGATACACGAGCCTCTCGCAAAGGTCCATCACGTCCTCGGATGATTCGATGAAGGACATCTCGGCGTCGACGGAGATGAACTCCGCGATGTGCCTCACCGTGTCGGACGCCTCGGCCCTGTAGGCGGGTGCGATCTCGTAGACCCGCTCGAACCCAGCACTCATGAGGATTTGCTTGTACAGCTGCGGGCTCTGGGCCAGGTATGCCTCGCTGTCGAAGTACTTGAGCGGGAAGAGTGTTGCGCCGCCCTCCGCGCCGGCAGCGACGATCTTGGGCGTGTGCACCTCCAGGAAGCCGTTCCCCGTGAAGAACCCCCGCATCGCCCGCTCCATTATGTCCCTGAGCTTGAACAACGCCAATACCTTCTCCTTCCTCAGGTCGAGGAACCTGTTGTTCAGGCGCGTGTCGAGGTCGGCCCCGACCTTGTCTATCACGCCGAGCGGCAGAGGTGTCCCCGCCTCGGAGATGAGCTCGAACGATTCCGCGATGAGCTCGAACCCGTTGATGACCTCCTCGTTCTCCTGGACAGTGCCGTCGACGGTCGTAACGGACTCTCGCGGCACATTCACGATCTTCTCGAAGAGCTCGGGGTCGTTCTTCTTGATCGCCGTGACCTGGAAGACGCCCTCGCGCTCGCGCATTATGATGAACGCTATCCCCCCAAGGTTGCGGACGTCCTGTATCCAGCCCGCCATCCTTATCTTCTGGCCGGATGAGTCCTCGTCCACGGAGGAGATGTGGGTGATATCTCTCATGACAGTTTTGGTGATAGGCGTTCACGTAATAAAAGAATCGTTGACTAGATCAGGTCCATGAACTCCTCGACCAGCTCGGGAAGCTCCCTCTGGATGACCTTCAATATGTTAAGCACGGACAGGTGATCGAGGTTCTCCCTCGCCAGCACCTCGATGATCTTGTCGAACGTCTCATCGGACAGCGTGACAAGCTTCTCCTTCGCCATCCAGTTGCGGAAGAGCGCCTCCTCGAGCCGCTTTCTCCAGCCCTTCTCGTACTTGGTCAGCATCTCCTCGGAGAAGTCCATTGCCTGCGCGGCCTCCGCCAAGACCTCCCCGGCGATGCGGCCGGCCTTGCACGCGTTCGCTATTCCCCCGCCAGTTATCGGGTCGACCATCCTCGCGGCGTCCCCCACAAGCAGGAGCCCGTCAGAGACTGTCTTGTCGATCGGAGCACACGTTGACACCGCACCGGAGACGATCTCGATTATCTTGCCTCCTTTCAGTCGCTCGTCCTTCTCGATGTACTTGTCGAGCCAGTATCTCAGCTCGCCCTTCTTCTTGAGCTTCCAGAGCTGCATTCCCATGCCCACGTTGGCGGATTCCTCGCTCTTCGGGAAGACCCACACATATCCGCCTGGTGCGCCGCTCCCGAGGATGAACTCGCAGTAGTCCGGGTCCGGTCGGATGTTCGTCATCCTGTACTGCAGGCAGGTCGTGACATCGCGAGGCTTGAGCCTCGTGTCGATCCCGCCCCAGCACCCGACCTGGGACTCGAAGCCGTCCGCTCCGACGACGGCGCCCGCCGAAATCTCCAGTCGTCCACGAGGCGAGTCCGCGACGACGCCTTTGACGCCACCGTCCTTGATCAGACCCGTGACGGCGGTCTTCACCATCACGTCCGCGCCCGCTCGGACAGCGTCCTCTACCAGCGCGCGGTCAAAGAGGTCCCTTTCGATGACTGTTCCCACTTCGTCGCCAGCTATGCGCTCGTTTATGCAGAAGGAGTTGCCGTTCGGAGAGACGACCTTGGCCCCTTCCACCTCGTGGGCAATCCACTTCCGGTCGAGCTTGATTCCTACCTCATCTATCCACTCGCGTGCGATGCCTTCCCCGCACCTCACGGGGGAGCCGATCTCCTGCCTCTTCTCCAGCATTATGACGGATGCACCGCCCTGCGCGGCGTACTTCGCCGTGATGGAACCCGCAGGACCGGCGCCAACGATGACGACGTCGTAGTGCAAGTCCTCACCCCAACTGCGAGAGCTTGTGCCCGACCGGGTAGTCCATGGCGCCCACCGGACACACCCGCATGCAGAGGCCGCACTGGTTGCAGTCCTCGTTTATCGTAATGAAGACCTCATTGAGGAAAATCGCGTTCTCCGGGCAGGTGCCCACGCACGCACCGCAGTGCATGCACATCATATCGTCAACCGTCATCTTGCCTACGTCACGCAGACTCTGAACCATGCTTCTTCCTCCACTCGTCCAACGGAATGGAGAACTTCTTCTCCACCTCTTCCCTATACGTCGGTCCGGTGTTATAAGCGCAGAAGGGGATTAGCCTGCCATCTGGGACGGCGTAGTGTATCCCGCAGCGCTTCACCCGCTCGATGTCGTAGTTGTACAGGTCCTGGAAGTGCATCCCGCCCACGTAGAACCACTTCCAGCTGAACTCGGAAACGCCTTCCTTCGTGCCCGTGTCGAACATCGTCTTGATGGCCTTCAGGAACCTCGTGGTGTTCATGCCATCCGGCGCTTTCTTGGCGTTGAAGCTCTTCGTGAGGGCTCTGAACGCCTTCAGCTGTGGGACGATATTCGTCCTCGCTGTCTCGGCCTTCTTCGCCAGCTCCCACATATCGGTCATCAGCCCCTCCACGTCAACGAACCTCGTTATGGGGACTGGGTCGCCCTCGTCGGGCACGTAGAGGTAGCTCGCCATTCCGCACGCGGGGTGCATCGTGAACGCTATCTTGGCTTCATTGTGAATCGTCGAAACGAACTGCGATATCGGGACAACGAAGGGAACCGGGTACCAGTCATCCCTCACCAGGAACGATGTCTGCTCCTCCACCCTGAGCACCATGTCCGAAATCGTGAACCGCATGCTGCTCCTCTCTTCCTCAGGGATGCGGCCTGCTAAAGAGACGGGCTGAAAGTTGACGCCCCGGATCACATCGCGGTTCTCGAGTCCGTACCGAAGGATCTCTCCCAGCTGGTCGTCGTTCATCCCTTTCACGATCGTGGGAACGAGCACGACGGACGGACGCTTCTCCAGAGGAAGCTTCCTGATGTTCTCGATGACCTTCTTCTTCATCTCCAGGAGGGGTTTCCCTCTCGCGGCGATGTAGTTCTCCTCCTTGAGGCCGTCGAACTGAAGATAGACAGTATGAAGTCCGGCATCCGCCGCCTTCTCGCAGAACTCTAGGCTGTTGGCGAGCTTGATGCCGTTCGTGGCGACCTGGACCTGCGCGAACCCCAGGTCATTGGCGGCCCTCAGAACGTCGAAGAACCTCGGGTATATCGTCGGCTCCCCGCCCGAGAACTGAACCGCAACGCAGGGCACGGGCCTCTCGCTCCTGAGCACCTTGAGCATGTCGACGACCTGCTCGTAGGTCGGCTCGTACACGTATCCCGCGGCGTTCGCGTTGGCGAAGCAGATCGGGCACGTGAGGTTGCACCTGTTGGTCAGGTCGAGGTTCGCCAGGCTCGTGTGGCTCATGTGCAGGTTGCAGAGACCGCAATACTCGGGACAGGACGGCGCGTCCTTGATCTTGGGGTTCTCCACCCCAATCCCGTCGACCGCCCACTTCTCCGCCTTCAAGTACATGTCGGCGTCCGACCACATGACGTCCTTGAACTCACCGTGCTCGTCGCACGTCTTGCGTATCTTGACGGCTCCGTCCTCTATGTAGAGCTCTGCCTCAATCTTCTTCTTGCACTCGGGGCACAGGGACATAGTCGTCCTAGGAAGCCCTCGCGTGAGTTTGGACTCTACCGCGACCATCGTGATTATGCATTTCACGTATCGATTTAAAGGTTTTGTAGTCGTTGTAGCTACAACAAAGGTCGTCGTTCAGGGATTGGATTCTATAATCCCCAACAATCACCATTCTGAGATGCCGTACTTCCTTCTGAACCAAGACGAAAATGCTGAAGTCATGCTACCCTATGTCGCTTGTTTTTTCTCCAAGCATCCAAGAACGCGGCAACCAACAGTATATTTGCCAAGATAAGTACAGACACGAATCGCAAGTCGTATGCAAAGGCAACGTATCCTCCACCTGTCCCAACTATGATTCTGTGAATCCCGAAGAAAACCGCAACTAGAACACCATCAACGAGCCAAAAGGCCCCAAACAGGTCAAGCCACTTCCATTCGGGATACTTCTTATCCACGGCATAAGCCACGCCAATCGTTGCAGTCGCCATCCCAACCAGAGTGGTAACTAGAATGACATCAGTCATGCCCCAGAAAGCAACCGCAAGTAACACGGCGGCTGACAGCCAAAACAACAACCCCTTTCTGCGCGCCATCATCTACGATCCTTCTTTCTTCATATTCCCCTCGGCGACCGTGTTTCAGAAGCTGTCTATTGTTATTTGATTCTTCTGATGAGAGTCGCCTCCGTGCTCCTGAAATGTCGCCTTTCAATGAGAACAACGACATCATGGAATATCTGGAATCCGCATGAGGGTTGACGAAGGCATCTAGCATATGCCTTTGACCGCCAGCAGACCACATCTGAACATCGTCTTGTGGCGGGCCTGCCAAGAAACGTCATACTCCAGATGTCTCAAGGTCGCTCCGCAAGGCAATCCCCGCAATCAGATATATATCCGACATTCCACTACCTACACTCGATTCCCATGAAGGATGCCGTCATCATCGGCTCAGGTCCTGGCGGGTACTACTGCGCGCTGAAGCTGGCAAAGCTCGGGAAGGATGTAGCAATCGTGGAGGAGGGCGATGTTGGCGGGACGTGCACGAACGTTGGCTGCATTCCGACGAAGGCACTTCTGGAATCCGCGAGAATCCTACACGAGGCAGGGTCTAGCGAACGCATGGGAATCGAATGCGGACCCAGGTTGGACTTCCGGAAAGCGAAGCAGAACGCCGACGTTGCCATGAAGCGGTCGCGCAAAGGAATCGAGCAGCTTCTCGACCAGGCGGGCGTGAGCCTCCTTCACGGGCACGGAAAGGTCACAGAGGCGAACGTCATCGAGGTCTCGGGAACGGACGAGGGTACCGTCGAAGCGGAGAACATCGTCATCGCCACTGGCTC
>JAGMCJ010000174.1 GCA_023129265.1 Thermoplasmata archaeon
CTTTCTACGATGATGGGACCCCGTATGAACCGTAGCTGAGGGAAGTCACAAGGAAGCTGGTCGAAGATTTCAAATCCTCATCTGGGAAGGAAATCCGTTGCCTGGCAACACTCTCCTCACGAGATGCAGTGCGTGACCAACACGTAAAGCTGGCATTAGGCAGACTTTATCGTGCAAAACTCAATGAGAGCGACCACCGTGAACACGGCGAACATCCCGATGAATCCCACGACACCTCGATCCGCATGATAGCCGGGACTCTGTATCAAGGTGTACAGCAACCCCATCGACAGCGGATAGGCATTGAAGCCCCGATCCCTCTTGCGGAGCCCGATTGCTCCCGCGATGAGGTTCCCTGTGATTACTTCCGCAGCGATGTGCACGCGAACGCCATTCTCTCGCGGGGAATTGAAGGACGCTCACAGCCGCCCGCCAGATAGACGAGCTCGTACGAGCGAAAGAGTCAACAGGATTCTCTTTCTCATCTCAGGGTGTAGTGCGGGTCCCGTCTGCATCACAAGAACAGATTCGTGGGGGGCTATCTGGATGTTGGTCAAGACGATGGAGAGGAGTCCAGCTCGATAGATGACTATACTATCCTTCGTCGGAGTAGTGCTTCCTGACCATTTCCGCTCTCTCTTTCTCGAATCTCCATCTTCGGAAGAGAACTCCTTCATGCGTGAGAACGCATGAGAATCTCTCGGGGATTCTCTCTTTCAGCCGCTCTCTGAACTCCAGAGCAGATTCTCCTAGGATAAAGGTAATCAAGTAGAAGAAGAGAGAGACCGATCCTGAAAAGACCACGACCGTTCCTACAGCCCACAAGTCATCCAGATTGAGGGAAGAATAAATCCCAACGATGAAAGAGAGGCCACAAAGAATGAAAACCATGGTAAAGGCACTACTAAATATCTCAAGTGCCAAAAGCTCCTCTAGTGTGTTAAGGTAGCCCTGTGCCTTCTCTGAACGTGACTCTATCCAGCTGTCTAGTTCTTCGTCCGTTGCCTTGCCTTCCACAACATCCTGTGCCCTCTCTTGGATATCTCCCTGAAGCCTTACTATCCAGTCTTCGTTCTTCTCAATGCTTGACCTCAAAGTACTTAGCAGAAGAGGATAAGCTATCCCGATGACAGCGGTCAAGAACGCAAGGATGTTTTGGAGTCCCACTAGGTCAACCACAAGAATCCCTCTCAGTCGCCTAAATCGCCAAGCAGGTAATAATTGTTTTGCGAATTACCGTTGTCGCCCGCCTAATCGACGAGCCCGCACGAGCGGGAACAACGACCCAGTCGTGCTTCGGTGCAACTCCGAGCGCGCTCCCGCCTCCGGTCAGTCCATGACCGCCTCCAGTATTAGTACCTTCTCTGCTGAGACGCGGTCCCGGAGTGAAAGCGCCCGCACGAACCAGCCTACCGGACGAACTCGACGTTCTCCATCCTCTCGAACTCCTTGTCGCCCGTGAGGAAGGCCAGCCCGTGCTTCCGCGCCAGAACGTAGCCCAGGGCGTCCACGTAGGAGATCCTCCTCCGCCGGTGCGCGCGCTTGAAGTCCGACGCCCGGAACAGGTCGTCCAGGTCCGGCTCGAGCAGGTTGGGGTTCAGGTCGTCGATGAATGTCCTGATCCTCCCCTCGGGCACCGCCCCCGCGAAGGCGTGGATGAGCTCGTACAGGTTGTAGAGCTCTGTGACCACGGGAACGTCCCTGAACCTCTCGTAGGACGGCTTCCCCTGCGCCAGCTCCACGAGGGCGTACGTGTCGAAGAAGAACCTACGCATGCTCCACTCTCAACCTGTCCTTCAGCGCCTGGGCATCGATTCCCGCGCCCTTCAGCGCGCCGAAGACATCCTTCCTCGGTCTCCGCAGCTTGCTGAGCTGAAGGACCACCCTGTCGTTGGGCTTGAGCCCTTCCCTCCTCACGACCTCCATGGGAATCCGCACACCGAGGGAGTTCCCCCACTTGCGGACTTCCAATTCGACTTCCTCTGTCATTGGTTATACAATGTATAATTCATGTATAAAGAGTTATCCGAGGGGGTGTTGTGAATCTCATACTCGCCCGAGTCCCTTCGGTGCTCCCTCCTCGGAGGACGCAGCTCGTCTGCTCGCGACGGAAGCTTCAAACCCCTTTCGCTCATCCCGCCCCCATGAACCTCGCGATCAACGGCAGTCCTCGCGGCGCGGGGGGCATCACCGCACTCATCCTCCGCCCCTTCCTGGAGGGCATGGAGAAACGCGTCGAGCTCATCCACACGAAGGACATGGACATCCGCCCGTGCCAGGGCGACTTCGTCTGCTGGATCCGAACGCCGGGCAAGTGCCACCAGGACGACGACATGCGCGCCGTCCTCGAGAAGATAGCGACCGCGGACGTCCTCGTCCTCGCGACGCCCCTCTACGTCGACGGCATGAGCGGACCGCTGAAGAACGTCCTGGACAGGATGATACCCCTGCTCGAGCCGGAGTTCGAGCTCCGCCGGGGGCACTGCCGCCACCCGCTCAGGGAGAACGTGAAGCGGGGCAGGCTCGTCCTCGTCTCCAGCTGCGGCTTCCACGAGCTGGACAACTTCGACCCGCTGCTCGTGCACGTGCGCGCCGCGTGCGTGAACCTGGGCAGGGACTTCGCCGGCGCCCTCCTCCGCCCGCACGGGTGGGTGCTGAGGCATCTTCTCGGACAGGGCGAGGCGCAGGACGTGCTCGACGCCGCGAGGCGGGCGGGACAGGAGCTGGTCGAGGGAGACATGTCCGCAGAGACGCTCGCGGCCGTGAGTCGCGAACTAGTGTCCCTCGAGGAGTGCGTGCGGATGAT
>JAGMCJ010000175.1 GCA_023129265.1 Thermoplasmata archaeon
TATCTTCTCTCTCCTATCCATTTCACAATCTCCTCAGCGTGTCCGAGAAGCTCCTTCGAGACCTCCTCGATGTTCTCGACAGGAACGACATCTGGGTACCTGGTGTAGATGTAAGCGGGGCCGAGTTCCTTGCAGAGGTCGATCAGCCTCTCTGGAAGACCGAGGGCCCCTGCAAGCAGGACGAGGTCGTGGGTCCTCTTGAGCTCCTTGAACCTGTCGATGTGGAGCGCCTTGAGGCCCTTCTCAGCGGACTGCTGGGCGAAGAAGGCGGCGCCCTCGTAGTTACCCATGTCGAGAAGCTGGCGGGCTGTGTCCAGGTCTTTGAGAGATGCTTCCACCACGTCTCTGCGTCCTCGTTCATCCCTCATAAGAATCGGTGCGAGGGATTTAGTCTTTTTCCTGCTCCGCTCGTCGTCAAGAGCACCCCTTGGATTCGATGACACGTGCCCTGCTGAGCTTCCGCGTGAACTCGCACATGTCGAAGAACATCCTGAGCGTGTACTCGGGACTCCTGCCCCAGAGAGCCCTTGCATCCCTCTCCAGATCGGCCTCTCTTCTCCTTCTCGCCCCCTCGCGAACCTCCTCCCCTTCCACGACGTCATAATCCGCTTCGGCGCACAAAAAGGTTGGAGAGGGAGGTGGAGTTCCCTCACGTCGCTAGGTTTGTGCGTGGCGCCTTTCCCCCGAAACGGTTTCATACGGGCGGGCGGATTCCACTGTCTCCCTCACAGGAGTTCCACGAATTCCTCGACAGTGAGTCCTGCATCCTTGATGATCCGAGAGAGCGTTCCCCTCTTCAGAGTCCGATGCAGCGGGATGGTGAGCTTGATGACCTCCTCCTTCGTGGTCTTCTTCAGGCGGATGTGGGAGCCTCTCTGCCGAGTGACGACAAAACCCGCCCGCTCGAGCGCTTTGACAGCCTCCCGCCCGGATATGACGGGCAGCTTCATACAACAATCTCCACGACCTTCCTCTCGGCGTGCTCGACCATGTCTTCCTCGTCGGACTCGAGATGAAGGCCTATGGCCTCCTTGATGTTCTCAATCGCCTCATCGTACGTCTCGCCCTGGGAAACACAGCCAGGTAGCGAAGGAACGTATACCGTGTAGCCTCCCTCCTCCTGAGGTTCAAGAACGACCTTGATCTTCATGTCGATGGTTCAGATGGCTTTCGTTCGTATATAAGGATGGTGCTACTCACAAGGGCAGAGACTATCCAGCGATGTTCCCCCGAAACGATTTCATAGGGGCGGGCCGACCCCTTTGTAGAGTACAATCACGATTGCAGCGGCAATGACAACTGCAGCCAGAACGGGAACCGCTAGCAGGAGAACCATATTCCACACGTCAGCTGTCTCCTCCTCTCCAGTCAGGGCGAACCTGACCTTCTCCTCCATGAAGCTCGTGCTTTTGAGACCGTCGCCCTCGTATACGATATAGCCCTGGGGATTCACGACTACCAGTTTGGGTACGCTGGTTACATCGTAGAGGTCAGCGACACCGACGGTATCCACGGCGAAGGTCCAGTTGGCGCTGTGATCAAGGGCCAAAGTCCTGAGATCTTCCGGGTCTTCCTGATCATCCACACTGATTGAGATTATCGCCAGTTCTTCCCGAGAGAACTCGGATTCGAGCTCCACCAAGTTGTCGATCTGAAGGATGCAGGGATAGCACCACGTCGCCATGAAATCGAGAACGACTGCTTTTCCCGAGAAGTCATAGAGCCAGAACTGTTGTTCATCGATGTCGGTCAGGGCAAAGTTGGGTGCCCGTTCCAAGGCGCTTGAGAGCTGTGCCGGAGCCAGAGCTAGCAGCCCAGCAACCAGAATGATGACCGTGCTACGCAAAGCTCCCTCCGAATGCATTTCATACACTCAATCGACATCCCCTATGAAGTCTTTTGCCGAAATGATTTTGTATGGGCTATTGGATGAGCAACCCGGTGACACCGTGGAGGAGATGAGTCAAAACCCAGGAGTGCCTCAGAGCGGTCAGCAGGGAATGCCACAGCCTCCTGTGTATGCGCCTCCCCCGCCGCCAAAGGACTTGAGAAAGAGACCAAAGGGCCCACCGCCGATTCCAGCCGCGTTCCTGGCGATTTGCATTATTGGCCTTCTTGTCATGACGTGCGGACTGATCGTTCAGACTTCTGCGACCTTTCTAGTCGTAATAAGCGACGACCTTTTCGCTGAGCCGGAGTACGATAAGAACCTCGTGAAAGACGTCACTACGGTTGGCAAGATCATTGCGCAGATAGGTACGATGGTCTTGGCGATGGGACTACTGTCGGCCGGTTTCCTGGCCAGAGACATAAGTGCCAACGCGCGCATGGGTCTGTTCATTGCCGCCGGACTTGTCGTAGGGCTTTTCTTCGGCTTGTCTTCGGGCATGACGATTAGCACGTACTACTGAGTTCGATGAGTACGTGGAGATTCGTTGCGGCGGGCAGCAACGAGCCTAAGGCGGACGCACGTGGATACAGCGACCCGGAGGTTGAGTGCAGACCCGAAACGATCTCATGTGGGCGGGCCGCCATCCCATTTGCTCACAGCAGCTTCTCGATCGCTTCCGAAATGCTCCAGACCTCCACGATTCCCTCGTCCTTGACCCTGCCGAAGTGCTTGTCGTTGGTGATCAGCACGGCATCTGACTTCAGGCAGGCCGCGGCGTGGATGACGTCAGCCAAGTCGGGCGTCTCGATGTAGTTCCTGCACAACCGCACGAGGTTCTCGCTCAGGGGCACCAGCCTCATCTTCCCCAGCAGCGCGCCCAGTATCCACGATGCGGTCTCCGACCCGAACTCCTCGGCATACCTCACCATCTCTTCGACGAGGAGCTCGTGGCCGACCAGCTGGATGTCCTCGCTTACAATCATATGAAGAATCAGACGCAGTGTGTCCGACTGCTTCTTGGGGTATTTGACCGCGGCGACAAAGACGTTCGTGTCAAGCAGGATATTTCTCCTTGACCTTGGCATTCATCTCCTTCCTTATCTTTCGCACGATCGCATCCACGTCCTTGCCCTTCATCTCCCTATCGAGCCTCTTCGCTATCTCCTCGACGTTGAACTTCTGAAGGAGTATGCGGCCGTGGTCGCTCTCGGATAGGAGAAACTTGGTGCCCTCACCTATGCCCAGGGACTCCCTGACCGACTTCGGTATGACCAGACGTCCGGCCTTGTCCACTGACACTATTTCTGCCATATCTACCACTGATTGTAATATGTGGGATTATGGTATTTACTTCTTTCTATGGGATTCCAACCATTTGTTGAGGAACATGCTCCGGGCTTCTCAGGACCCATTCCCCCGAAACGATTTCATAAGGGAGGTCGATTCCTGGACGGATTGACATGACACTCGACACCGAGGCTCTCGACACCTACATCCGCAACGAAGTCGCCAAGAACCGCTTTTCCGGAGCCGTTCTCGTCGCGCAGGGCCGCGCCACCGTCTTCAAGCAGGCCCACGGACTCGCCAACAAGAGGTACGATGTTCCCAACCAAGCGGACACGAAGTTCAACCTGGGCTCCATAAACAAGATCTTCACGAAGGTCGCGATAACCCAGATGATAGAGAAGAGGAGGCTGGGATACGATGATCTCGTGGGCAAGTTCCTGCCCGACTTCCCGCCAGAAATCGCGCAGAAGGTCACGGTCCACCACCTGCTGACGCACACGTCGGGCATGGGACACTACTGGAACGAGAGGTTCCAAGCCTCCGTAGGCAACCTCAGGACAGTGGACGATTTCGTACGCCTGTTCATAGACGACCCGCTCTCCTTCGAGCCTGGCGAGAGGATGCAGTACAGCAACGCGGGCTACGTCGTCCTGGGCAAGATAGTGGAGGTCCTGGCGGGGCAGAGCTACTACGA
>JAGMCJ010000176.1 GCA_023129265.1 Thermoplasmata archaeon
CCCGCCACTTCAGCTCGTTCAGGATTTCCCTGGGGGTCATCGTCGATGGAATCGAGGGGAAACGCATAAGCTTTGCCAAAAAGAAATTAAGACACGAAGCATTTACGCAGACCGATGGAATATGAGGGGGTTGTGAAGAGTATTCTGGACGGCGCCGGCGCTGACGTGGGAGACTACATCGAGATCACGCGGGAGAAGGACTCCTTCAAAGGGATAGTGATGCCCCACATCGAGTTCAGCGGGAAGGATATCCTCACCCTGAAGCTCGACAATGGCTACAACATCGGGGTCAAGGTCGATGACATGTGCAAGGTCCAGCTCGTGCAGAGGAGACAGGAGGGCAAGAGAGCGGAGCCCGAGTACGTGGCGGACCCCAGCAAACCTACGGTCTCGATCCTGGGCACAGGGGGTACGATAGCTTCGTATGTTGAGTACAGGACTGGAGCGGTATTTCCGGCCGAGAAGGCGAGGGACCTCGTTTTCACCGTTCCAGAGCTTGCGGACCTATGCAACGTCAGGGCGAAGGTGGTGTACAGCATGTTCAGCGAGAACATGACGTCGGAGAATTGGAAGAAGCTCGCGGGCGAGGCGGGGGCCGAGCTTGACTCGGGATCGAGCGGGGTGGTCATCCCACACGGGACGGACACGCTCGGCTACACCGCAGCGGCCCTCTCGTTCATGCTCGACAATCTGAGCGGGCCCGTGATCCTCGTGGGATCGCAGAGGTCATCGGACCGCCCCTCTTCGGACGCATTTCTCAACCTGACGTCCTCAGCCAGGCTGGCCAAAGAGGACCTGGGTGAGGTGGTTGTCGTGATGCATGGCGAGACCTCGGACAGCTTTTGCACCATTCACAGGGGCACGAAAGTGAGAAAGATGCACAGCAGCAGGAGGGATGCCTTCATGAGCATCAACCAGAAGCCTCTCGGAAGCGTTCACCAGGACGGTCGGACGGAGTGGCTGGACGAGCACCGCTCGAGGTCCTCGGGTCCGGTGAAGCTTCAGGCTGAGATGGAGGACGATGTTGTCCTCGTCCATTTCTATCCTGGACTGCCTGCCCAGCTGTTCAGGTCGACGGTCAAGGATGCCAAGGGCGTCGTCATCGCGGGAACGGGTCTTGGTCATGTCTCTTCCAGTCTCTTTCCCGAGGTCGAGCGCTTGATACAGGCGGGCATACCGGTCGTGATGACCACTCAGTGTCTGTACGGAAGGGTCAACATGAACGTCTACTCGGCGGGAAGGGACCTGCTCCTCGCCGGAGTGATACCCGGAGAGGACATGCTTCCCGAGACGGCGTTCATCAAGCTGATGTGGGTCCTCGGTCAGACCAGCGACGCTGGAAAGGTCAGGGAGCTCATGACTGCGAATCTGAGAGGGGAGATCAACCCGGCTATCAAGCTGGAGGAGTACAGTGAATAGATGGACTACGCCGGTCTCGGATTGAGGGTTGGGCTGGAGATACACCAGCAGGTTGACACGAAGAAGCTGTTCTGTGATTGCCCTTCGGAGCTGAGGGAGGATACGAGCGGGAGCTTCATGAGGAGGCTCAGGCCGACGCAGAGCGAGCTCGGCGAAGTGGACAGGGCCGCGATCGAGGAGGCACGCAAGAAGCTGAAGTTCATCTACCAGCCGTTGGGAACGACATGCCTCGTGGAGGCGGACGAGGAGCCGCCGCACAGGGGGAACGAGGCGGCCATAGACGTCGCGTTGGAGATGGCGCTGCTGTTGGGCGCGAAGCCCGTGGACGAGATACACTTCATGAGGAAGATCGTCATCGACGGCTCGAACACGGCCGGGTTCCAGAGAAGCGCGCTCGTGGCGATGAGCGGACGGCTCGTGGTCGACTCGAGGACGATTCCCATACCGATGATCGGGCTGGAAGAGGATGCCGCGCGCAAGATAGAGCAGAGGGAGGGTTCCATCGTCTACAGGCTGGACCGGCTCGGCATCCCGCTCGTCGAGGTTTCCACGGGACCGGTGATAGAGAGCCCCGAGGAGGCCAGGAAGGTCGCGCTCAGGTTGGGAAGCCTTCTGCGGGCGACGAGGAAGGTCAAGCGGGGGATCGGAACGATAAGGAACGACCTCAACATCTCCATAGCGGATGGTGCGCGGGTGGAGGTGAAGGGCGTTCAGGAGCTCAACATGATGTCCGCGTACGTGGAGAACGAGGTGAAGAGGCAGCTGTCGCTCCTCGAAGCCCGCGACACCCTCAGGGAGAGAGGAGTGGAGGATCTCAATCCGAAGGCCGTGGACCTGACCTCCATCTTCCAGGACACTGAGTGCGAGGTGATCAGGACGAAGCTCGAGGCGGGCGGCGTCGTTCTCGGGATAAGGCTCCGCGGGTTCTCCGGGCTCCTGAGGGACAGATTGGGACCCGAGCTGAACCGTTACGCTGTTCTGGCGGGCGTTGGCGGGACCTTCCATTCGGACGAGCTCCCCGCATATGGGATCGAGAAGGAGATTCCGGAGGTCAGGAAGACCCTTGGGCTCGGGGACGATGACGCGTTTCTGATTCTGGCGGACAGGAAGGAGGTGGCGGAAGAGGCCGTTGGGCGGGCGATTGACCGGGCGAAGCTGGCCATTGAGGGAGTGCCCGAGGAGACGAGGGACCCTCGCCCGGACGGGACAACGGTCTATTCGAGACCGCTCCCCGGGAAGGCTCGCATGTATCCAGAGACGGACGTGCCGCCAATCGTGATATCGGTAGAGCGGCTGAAGAGAATCGAGACGGGACTTCCGGAACTCCCAGAGCACAAGATGGAGAGGCTTGTCCGAGAGTATGGAATCCACGAGCAGCAGATCGGAGTCATTCTGGAGGAGGGCTACGACGAACTGTTCGAGGCGTTGGCCAAGGAGTTCGGAGAGGCGAGAACCGCCGCGTCCATGATATCCAACGTATTCCCAGAGCTTGAGCGGGAGGGTCACCGCATCGACGCGATCTCAGACCAGACCTTCAGGGATCTCTTCGCTTCCTTGCGGGATGGCACATTCACAAGAGAGGCTCTCCCGGATGTCTTGCGGACCGTAATCACCGAGGGAACGAGTGTTGAGGGCGCTCTGAGGAAGCTCGGATTGGAGGCCGCTTCGAGGAAGGACATCGACGCGATAGTGCGAGAGGTTGTGGAAGAGAGGCTGGAGTTCGTGAAGCAAAGGGGAAAGGAAGCGATTGGCCCGCTCATGGGTGTGGTGATGCAGCGCCTCCGCGGAAAGGCGGACGGGAAGCTCGTGAACGAGGTCCTCGCCGTGATTATTGAAGAGATCATGGGCAGGGGCGAATGAGGAGCTGTCAGCCTTCAATCTCCTCCATGAGTCCTTTCAAGTCGGATTCGCTCAGTCCTACGTGCGGCTTGCCGTCCCTCCTGGCTGTGACCTCCCCGCGGGAGAATGCGATCAGCGTCGGAACTACGTTGATGTCGTACTTGTCCCAGTACTCGCTCCCTTCGTCACTGATGTCGACCTCCCCGAAGTCCCCACCGGAGGATGAGGCCAGGTCCTCGAAAGAGGGTTTGAACGCCCTGCAAAAGGGGCACCATCTGGCAAAGAAGAGCGTCACGATGCTCTCCGACTTCTCGATGTCGGCCTCCGCGTTGTCAACGAGCGTCACGGAGACCGTCCACAGCCCGCTCCGCTATAAAATGTCATGCCGCGACGACACGTCGAGGGATACTATTCCATATCACAAAAGCTTTTAATCTGAAGTTGGATTCACCCGTGAGTGGTTCTGATGGTAGCAAAGAAGAAAGGAAGGGAGGATTGGTTCGAGTCCCTGGACCGCGAACTCGAAAAGAGTACCAAAGAGATAATCGAGAGCTTCGGTGAGCAGAACACTCAGAAACTCGAGGTCAATCGCTCTTTGATAGAGGATTTCTGGAAGATATGGAAGAGGTTCAACAAGATCAATGTTCACTTCACAATCGAACCCAGCTACACGGCCTTTGCTCAGTTCGACGAGTTCCCCTACGGCGATTGGAAGTGGAGATCGAGCTTCAACATCGCAGGCGTCAATCGGATCGAACTCGTGGACAGGACGCAGGACCAGGGAAGGATAGGCGATGCCCTGCGCGTCTCCTACTACGCGGAGAACAAGAGGCCCAGTGTCCGGATAGATTTCCAGTACTGCGAGGGAGAGCACTACTACAAGTACTCGGGCTGGAAAAGGATATACAGCCAGCACCTGCTGTACGATGAGCCTCTGGAGAAGGTCGACATGGGCGATGTCCACGGCGTTTTCAAGGATATCGTGAAGACCTGGTACGAATCCCATCTCAAGAGGAACAGAAGCATTTTGCTGAACCACCTGAAGAGCAAGTATCCCAGTGTTGAGACGTTCACGCAGTAGCTAGGACGAGAACGTCAGTTCGTAGACGATGTGCGCCTCCTCGTAGGAAGAGAACACCCACGTAACGTACGTTGATTCTACCGCGACCGGGTCCAGTCCGCCGCCCAGTGGATAGTCCTCCAGAGTTATCGACTCGTCCCAAGTGATGTTGATCGCGTCGAGGTACTGGTTGCCTGGCGCGTATCCATCCTTCCACACGTCGTAGACGCGCAGGACCATGAGACCGTTTCGTTCCTGAAGGAGGGAGATGTTGGCGCTCGTGAATCGGAGCGTCACCGTCTTCCCGTTGGGCCACACTTCCCCGCATCCGTGGACGTTGGCTCCTATGCTGTGATTGACGACGCTCCAGCCGGTGTAGTTCAGCGCTTTCTTCGCGACGAATTGACCGAGACTGTCGTAGGTGCTCCAGTGCGGGCGCTCGTCGAACGTCCTCCATATCGCCTCATCGAGAGGGCTGGTTATGTCACCGAACGCCTTCATTCTCACCTCGGTTGTGATTCTGAAATCCTGATCTATGACTATGCGCAGGTTCACGGCGTAGCTCTCCGTGTAGTAGATCTCCTCCTCGGGGGGCGGCTCCTTGAGCAGGATGCCGTGGGCTGTTGATGGTGCGGCGCCAAAGGCCAAGAACCATACGGAGAGGATAACGAGAAAGGCGATGACAGTGGCGAACACCCCCCTCCGTCCGATGGTCATGACCTCCGGGCTCGGCAACGACCTCCTGGAGACGTGAAATGACGCGAACAGGAAGATCAGAACGGTGACCGAGATGAAGAGTAGAAGGTAGCTGAGGACGACATCCGAGATGAGGCCATATCCGATGAGCCCCGCAAGAAGACCGACTGCGAGGTGAGGCAACCAAAACAGAAGGAGCATGACAAGCGCCGACCTTCTCGTGCGAAGCTCGAAATGCTCCCGAAGAAGCTCGAGCGCCTTGTTCGAGATCACGTAAGCGAATGCGATGGTGAAAAGGAGGCCCACTGCGACGAACCTAGCCGCCCAGAAATAATCGACGCCGGGGAGGAACTGGATGACCCGCGCCGTATCCCCGCTTTCACCGTAGAATGACCCGAGGGCCATGTAGATGATTGAGTGGATGAGGAGGACTTCGAGAAGGAGAAGCGCGAACAGCCTGTGGAAGAACGACTTGAGCCGAGGATATATGAGAAAGAGAATGACGAGGCCCAAGATGACCTCCGTGATTATTCCTGCCATGAGATAGAGGACGTGAAACGCCGGAGACGTGGCATCGGGGATGTGCGCGGCCGTGAATCCTGGACCGGGGGAGACGTAGACGGCATAGAACTGCCCGCCGACAATCTCGGAAACAAGACCATGACCGAGGACTTCGTGAGAGAGGACCGCCAAGAACCTCGCGATAACGAAATAGAGGATCGTCAGCAACACGAAGAGTATCACGCCCTGAACGCCGCGAAAGGTCAGATGGTCCTCCTCTTCCATCGTTGATTCGTATCCCAACCCGATATTATAGGATTTTGCAGTCCCATGACGGGGTCCAGTGTCTGTCCTTGCTGGGCGATAGCTTTTGTCTTGTCGAGAAATGTCGCCTGCGAGTGCTGGCTCCTCAGTTTCACTGTGCCCTTTCGTAAAGCTATTTAAGTCCTGGGAACATTCAGTTTTCGGAGGCACTGAACAGAAAGCCTCTCAGGGGTTGATAGATTGGACAAAGAACAGATCGCGCCCCATGTGAAGGACATAACAAGGGCGCTTGGAAACAAAGTGAGCGAAGCAGATGTTGAACGTGAGCTGAACAGCTATCTGACCGTGTATCGGGTCCCTTTGGGGACCGCGAAGAGAAGCATCGTCAAGAAGCATGGGGGCAATCCCTCCCTCCTCTCCCTCGGAGTGCAGAAGACGATCATCGACCTGACTCCGAACGAGTTCAGCGTGGATCTTCTGGCCAGGGTCGTCAGCGTCAACGAGAGGGAGATCGAGGTCGAAGGGGTCACCAAGACCATCTTGTACGGGATATTCGGAGACAGCACGGCGACAGTGCCCTTCACGGCCTGGGAAGCTGACGCGATGGACGTGGAGAAGGGCGATGTCGTCAAGATCCAGAACGCGTACACGAAGGAGTTCAGGGGAGAGGTTCAGCTCAACCTGGGGAACAGAACGTCGGTTGAGAAGGAGTCGCGGGATGCCCTGCCGCCTTATGAGCCGCCGGAGAGACCGCCGACATCTGTGGAGCTGGGGAATCTCCGTGGAGGGATGAGCAGCGTCTCCGTCGTTGGGAGGATCGTCTCCATCGAGTCGAGAGAAGTGGACGTGGAGGGTCAGAAGAAGACGGTGTTCTCGGGGCTCATAGGCGATTCCACGGGAAAAGCGCAGTTCTCCGCGTGGGCGGACTTCGAGCTCAAGGAGAACGATGTCGTGAAAATCGACGGAGGCTACTCCAAGACATGGAGGGGCATACCCCAGTTGGGTTTTGACAACAGGGCGAACGTCGAGATTCTCACTGATGCGGATTTCCCGTCAGCCGAGGACATCATGAAACCTTCCAGGATGTGGATCGAAGAGATCGCCGAAAGGGGCGGTGCCGTGGATGCCACGATTAGGGGAATCCTCATCGATGTGAAGGAAGGGAGCGGCCTGATATTCCGGTGCCCCGAGTGCAACCGGGTCCTCAGAAAGGGGACGTGCAGGATTCACGGAGAGGTCGACGGAACGCCCGATCTGCGTGTGAAAGCCGTCATCGATGACGGAAGCGCGGCGCTGACAGCGATACTGGGCAAGGAAATCACCGAGGGCCTGCTCGAGAAGAGTTTGGAAGACTGCATGGACGGCGCGAAAGAGGCCATGAGCCATGAGGTCATCAGGGACGAGCTCGCGGATCTGTTGGTCGCTCAGCCGGTCGAGCTCAGGGGGAACGTGACCAGTGATGACTACGGGCTCATGATGATCTCCGAGTCCGCCGAGGTCTTGGAGATAGATGTGCACGAAGAGGCGCAGAAGCTACTGTCGGATCTGGAGGAATAGGATGAGGAGGGAGGTCGCCTGGAGAGTATTCGCCAAGGAGTACAGCGATTCGGACTTTCAGTTCTCGGAGGGCGGGGAGCGTTCCCCGTCCTACGTGGTCACGCCGTTGGGCGCCAAGATAAACAGGCTGTTCGTCGTTGGCGTGATAACGGACATCGACAACGTCGGATCGGATGACCAGCCCATGTGGAGGGCCAGACTGTCCGATCCGACCGGCGTGTACGTACTCTCGGCGGGCCTCTACCAGCCCGAGGCCGCCAAGACACTCTCTGGGATCGAGCCTCCCGCCTTCGCTGCGGTCATGGGAAAGACACGGGTCTACTCGCCTGAGGAGGGGACGCTCTACCTCAGCATCCGTCCTGAGATGATAAGGGCCGCCAACGACGCCGTCAGGAACTACTGGACGCTCGAGTGCTGCAGGAGCCTGAGAACCCGCCTCGATGCTGTTGCCGAGGCCCTTAGGATGGACCCTCTCACGAAGGAAGGGCTCATCGCTCTCGGGCAGAGTGAGAGGATCGCGGATGGCATCGTGAGGGCGGTTGACCACTACGGGACCGTGGACCTGGAGAGGTACAGGCTCATGCTTGTCGACGCGCTCAAGTACCTGCTCCCGGAATCGCAGCCCGCTCCTCCTGAGGAGAAAGATGAGGAAGAGGAGTCGGAGCTGGACGAGTACGTCCTGGAGCTAATTGGGAAGCTGGACACGGACGGGAAGGGAGCCGACTGGGAGTCCCTGCTGGAAGCCTCGAAGAAGGATGGCGTTCAGAAGGATGACCTGGAACAAGCCGTGAACGGCTTGCTCGACAATGGCCATGCCTACGAGCCCGTGATTGGGAAGCTGAAGCGGATATGAGGTCGCGGCCTCGAGGGCCTTCCGTCTGGGGATTTGACACGCTCTCGCCGCAAGGGCAGCATTTTGGTCATAGGTGTAACCAAAAGCACAGTCCCTCAGGCAGACGGTCGCGAATCTTCGGTCATACGTATAGCCGAAAATGACAGGGCGACCCCACCATGAGGAGATAACGTCTCCGTCCCCAAATCCTGTGGGGCGTTCAGACCAGGACCGTCCTCACACAGACAAGGTAGCTTACGGTCAGCACATGGGGCGCTACGCGACCCCTTCAGAAAGCATTATATAAACTCGATGAAGATTCTCAGCGGGGTGGTGAGGTGGAAAACGAGACCGACATGGACGGATACATATCGAGCTACTACGGCGAGGACCAGGTCTCTGCCGTAATAACGATAAAGGTCGACACAAAGGAGGCTGACAAGGTCGCCACGCAGATCTCGAAGTTTGACATAATCGAGGATGTCTTCCTGGTGACCGGAGACACGGACATAATCGCGAAGGCGAAGTTCAACAACTACAAGGGGCTGAAGGACTTCGTCGTTGAGACTCTGGCACCCATCAAGGGTATCAAGGAGACAAAGACGCTCATGGTCGTCACCACATACAAGGAAGGGGGTCGGGCTAAGCCAGCCTCGGATTGAAAACTATTAAACTCAGAAAGCTATTGCCCATGGTGAGGCGGTCCCGTGGACACGGAAGGGAAATTGAGGCAGATTAAGGATGTTCTCGACCAACTTGCTGAAGACACTTCCGTTCCCCGGAACATAAGAAGAGGGGCAACTGAAGCCAAGGACAGACTTCTTCGTAGGGACGAGGCACTGGACGTGAGAGTCGCGGGAGCCATCTTCATACTTGACGAGCTTGCGAATGATCCGAACATACCTCTGCATGGCAGGACGCTCATATGGAACATCATGAGCCAGCTGGAGACGGTCAAGTAGGCGTGTAGGACTCTCCCATTTCCTGTGAGCGGTTGTGATCTAGCCTGGTTAGGATCTGAGGTTCCCAACCTCATTGCCCGGGTTCAAATCCCGGCAGCCGCACTGAATACTCCTAACTCGGTTTATATATGGCAACTGCATTTGGAAACAAATGCCTGAGGCATGGTGGAATCTGTCGTTTTCCGAAACCGCCAGGAAGCTAGGGACACGTCCCGAGGGGCTCTCGGACGAGGAAGCAGCGCGGCGACTTGATCGGTACGGGCCCAATGAGCTGGTTGAGACTGCACGAACATCGCCCCTCAAGATATTCCTGAGGCAGTTCCTGAGCCTCATGGTCATCATCCTCATAATCGCTGCCGTCATATCAGCAGCCATAGGAATGGTGAAGGGGGAGGGGATGGAGGGGATGTATGATGCCATCGTCATAATGGTCATCGTCATTCTGAACGCCGCATTCGGATTCGTTCAGGAGTACAAGGCCGAGAAGGCGATCCTCGCACTGAAGGCGATGGCGGCTCCGCAAGCCACTGTTCTGCGCAACAGTGAATTGGCACTCATTCCAGCCCGCGAGCTCGTCCCGGGTGACTTGGTGTCTCTCAAGACGGGAGACAGGATTCCCGCCGACTGCAGAATCAAGGAGGAATCGAACCTCAGAGTGAACGAGGCTTCTCTCACGGGCGAGTCTGTTCCGATTTCTAAGCATTCGGCTCCCGTTCCAGGGGATGTCATTGTCGGTGACAGGAAGAACATGGTGCACACGGGGACCACGGTGGAGAAAGGAAGGGCCATCTCCATCGTGGTTACCACTGGGATGCAGACGGAGCTCGGCACCATTGCGGAAATGGTCCAGACCGAGCCCGACAAAAGGGCCCCGCTCCAGGACAAACTCGACAAGATGGGGAAGCAAATCGCCATCGGCGTTCTCTTTGCATGCCTGGCGGTCTTCTTGGTGGGCTCAATCAGGAGTGCTGATTATACTGGCATGCTCTTGGTGGCCGTCAGTCTCGCAGTCGCCGCCATCCCGGAGGGCCTACCAGCCGTCGTCACGATTAGCCTTGCGCTGGGACTTCAGAGGATGGCAAAGCGCCATGCGCTCATCAGGAAGTTGCCTGCGGTTGAGGCCCTTGGAAGCACCACGGTCATATGCTCTGATAAGACAGGAACGCTGACGAAGGGCGAGATGAACATCAGACGAGTCTATGCAGATGGCACGACCTTCCTGGTGTCTGGTGATGGGTTCGAACCTGCTGGTAAGTTCTACAAGGACGGTGAGGAGATTGACCCCAGGAAGATCTCAGGGTTGAAGGAGCTCATAACCACGGGGATACTGTGCAACGACTCCTCTTTGAAGGAAGAAGATGGCCACTACAAGGTTTTCGGGGACACTACAGAAGGGACGCTCATAGTTCTTGGCCTGAGGGCCGATTTCGATGTGGGGAAGGTGCAAGAGGAGAATCCGAGGAAGAAGGACATACCATTCACATCGGAAAGAAAGCTCATGACGACCATTCACTCGGTTGATCGAGAGAGAATCGCGCATGCGAAAGGAGCTCCCGAAAGGATTCTTGAGAAGTCCTCAAGAGCTCTCATCCACGGGGAAATCGTCCAGATGACGGAGGAGATGAGGAACCAGATTCTTGAGCTCAATGAGCAGTGGGCCTCGGAAGCGTTCAGGGTCTTGGCCCTCGCCTACAGACCGCTCCCTGCAGACCTCAAGGAGATTGACGAGAAGACCGTGGAGACCGACTTCGTATTCTTGGGCATGGTCGCGATGATGGACCTGCCGAGGAAGGATGCGATAGAAGCCATAGCCAAGAGCAAGAGGGCCGGGATCAGAGTCGTGATGATTACCGGGGATCACAAGCTGACCGCGGAGGCGATTGCCAAACAGATGAAGATTGCGGAGGACGACTACTTGGTCGTCACGGGAGTCGAACTCGAGAAGATGTCCAATGAGGAACTCGAGGATCAGGTCGAGTCGATAGCGGTTTATGCCAGGGTCTCTCCTGAACACAAGATTAGGATAGTCTCCGCTCTTAAGGAGAGAGGACACGTCGTTGCGATGACAGGGGACGGCGTGAACGACGCGCCTGCCCTGAAGAGGGCTGACATCGGAATCGCCATGGGAATCACTGGGACCGATGTTGCCAAGGAAGCCGCTGATATGGTCCTGACCGATGACAACTTCGCGTCCATAGTCAAGGCAACCGAGGAAGGAAGAGGAATATATGACAACATAAGGAAGTTCGTCGCCTATCTTCTGTCCGCCAATGTGGGCGAAGTCCTTGTGATGTTCATGGCGACACTGATTTTCGCAGAACCCGAGCTGCTCCCCTTTCTCATTCCCATTCAGATACTGTGGATAAACCTCGTTACGGATGGACTTCCCGCCCTCGCTCTTGGAGTGGACCCCATCCCAGGGGACATTATGGAGAGAAAACCGAGGGACCCAAAGGAGAATCCCATCAACCGTGAGATGTTCTTTATGATAGTCTTAGTGGGGATCATCATGCTCGTTGGGACGCTCGGAATATTCCAGCTTCACCGATATCTGGGTTACGGAGTGACGGAGGCCAGGACGGTCGCCTTCACAACATTGGTGATGTTTCAGCTCTTCTTTGTGTTCTCAGTGAGGTCACCCAGACAACCCCTGAATCTGGCAGGCTTTCTAGCAAATCCCAAACTGATTCTTGCGGTCCTTGTCTCCGCATCCCTGCAGCTCATCGTCGTGTACCTCCCTCCGCTGCATGCCGTTTTCGATACCGCCTCTATCGGAATCCTGGAATGGGTCCTAATCCTGCTTGTCAGTAGCAGCGTAATCTTCATCATTGAGGGATACAAAGTGGTCAGGTCCAGAATGCTGGACAGAGCGGCGTCCGGATAAACGGTCGTAAACCTTTATATCTGGGCTCAATCTTCTGACCCAACATCATGAATAGGATTGCTGTCGTTGGACTGGGTTACGTGGGCATCCCCGTCGCCTGCACTTTTTCCAAAAAAGGCTTCGATGTCGTCGGGATCGACATAAACGAGGCGAAAGTCAAGATGATCAATGACGGCATCTGCCCCATAGTTGGGAAGGAGCCGGGTCTGAAAGAGCTGTTCGAGGAGGCGCACAACAACCACGGCTTCAGGGCTACCGACGACTTCTCCCAGTGCCAGGAAGCAGACGCCATCCTTGTCTCTGTCGATACTCCCATAGACGAGAGGACGAAGATACCCGGATTCAAGGCATTGAGAGCCGCGCTTTCGAGCATCGGCGAGAACCTCTCCAAGGGAACGCTCGTCTCCGTGGAGTCCACGATAGCTCCTGGGACCATGTCGAAAGTTGTCAAGGCCATTCTGGAAGAGAAGTCTGGCCTCAAGGCCGGCGAGGATTTCTTTCTCGCTCACTGCCCGGAGAGGCTCAAGGTCGGCAAGCTGATACACAACCTGGTAAAATGCAACAGGATCATTGGGGGAGTCAACCCCGAGAGCGCTGAAAAGGCAAGAGACCTCTATGCGCACATATCCGAGGGGAAGCTCCTCGTCACGGATGCCCTGACCGCCGAAGTGGTCAAGACGACCGAGAACGCGTACCGGGATGTGGAGATAGCATTCGCAAATGAGCTCGCGCTCATCTGTGAGGGCCTTGGGATTAACGTCTTTGAGACGCAGGAATTGGTCAATACGTCACCCAACAGGCACATGCACGAGCCTGGGTCAGGGGTGGGAGGGCACTGCCTGCCGAAGGATTCGTGGCTTCTGCTGTACGGGGCGGGGATGGACCCCGAGGGAAGCATCATCTCCATTGCCAGGGATATCAACGATATGATGCCGCACCATCTGTTCGAGCTCACCAAGGAGGCCTTTCGCGAGTCCGGGCAGGATCTTCAAGGCTCGCACGTCTCCGTCATGGGTTTCGCTTTCATCGAGGATTCGGACGATGCCAGAAACACGCCCGCTCTTCCCGTGATAGAGAAGCTCAAGGAAAGCGGGGCGAGGGTGACAACCCACGATCCCTATGTCGACAGCTTCGAGGGGATCGACTTGACGAAGGACCTGGATGAAGCCCTTCGCGATGCGGACGCTGCAGTCTTTGTGACAAGGCACGAGGGATATCAGAACCTTACGCCTGACGAGCTGAAATCGAAGATGAAGGGAACGATAGTCGTCGACGGTCGCAACATCTTCAGCAGGTCGGAACTCCAATCCATTGGAATGATGTACAAGGCCATAGGCAAGTAGTCAGAGGTCTATCCTCTTTCCAGACTTCTGTGACTCGATTGCCGCCATGACCGCTTTCATGGTCCCCAGCCCATCTCTGCCGCTAATCAGCGGGTCCCTCTTCTTCTCGATCGCATCCATGAAGTCCGTGAGCTCGTTCTTCAGCGGCTCACGCTTCTCCAGTGTTATCTTCCTTGTATCGAACTCCAGCGGGATGCGGTACAGATTGAACGAATCCAGCCTTCCAAGGCTCGAGGAGGAAATCCAGATGGACTGCGTTATGTAGTCGATCTCCACGAAGTTCTTCAGGCCAGTAAGGGAGAGCCTCCTCACCTTCATGGGCGTCAGCCAGTTCACTTCCACCAAGCCACTCGTGCCGTTCTCGAAGGAGAGCATGATGTTCGCGTGGTCCTCGAAGTTCTCGTGTTTTATCCTTCCACCGCTGGCGAAGACGCTCGCGACCTCGCTTCCGAGCAGGTACCTCATCACGTCTATGTCGTGGATCCCCAGGTCGAGAATGACTCCGACATCACGAATCCTCGTGGGAAGGCTGCTCACGCGGCGAGCGGATATGGTGATCACATCGCCGTACCTTCCGTCCCTGATGCCCTTCTTGGCGAAGTCGACCACGGGGTTGTGCCTCTCTATATGGCCTACGGCGAGGGTGAGTCCAGCCGACTCGGCCAGTTCCACGAGCTTCTCCGCCTCCTCGATGGTCGAGGACATCGGCTTTTCAACCAGGACGTGAACTCCCGACTCGATCGCATCCTTGGCGACCTGATAGTGAAGAGCCGTTGGTGTGGCGATGCTCACGGCGTCGACACCCTTTCTCAATAGGTCCTCATAGTTCTCGAACGCCTCGGTGTTGAACCTCTCGGCGACGATCTTACCGGTCTCGCGGTCCTTGTCAACGACCCCGACGAGGTCGACCATCTCCGAGAAGACCCTGGCGTGGTTCTGTCCCATCGAGCCCACACCGATGACTCCCACTCTGAGCATGATACCGCTCAAGGAACGGCATTAGATAAAACATTTGCTTGGGTCTCACGACCTTAGGCACTCCCTGACAGATTCCCCGATGAGCTGGATGTCCTCTTCCTTGACGTAAGGATGCACGGGCAATTCGAGCAGCTGGGGTAGCAACCTCTCCGCCTCCGGGCACTGGCCTGCTATTCTCAGGTTCTTCAGGACAGGTTGCTCATAAAGGGGGATCGGATAGCTTGGACGAGAACCGATTCCCTTCTTCTGGAGATGCTCCATCAGCTTCTCCCTGGACACGGGCGAGCTCTTGTTGACGCGGATTATGTACTGATGGAAGGAGTGGACCCTGCCCTTCCCTGTTGTCGGCGTCTCTAGTCCCTTCACGTTCTCGAGCTCCTCGGTGAGCATCCTCGCGTTCTCCTGACGCCTTCTGATGATCTCATCTATCTTCTGAAGCTGAACAATCCCGATGGCCGCCGAAATCTCCGTCATTCGGTAGTTGTAGCCCAGCAGGACGTGGTTGTAGTGCGTTTCCTCACCATGTTCCCTGAGCAGCATCGCTCTGTCGGCGATCTGGCCATCGTCCGTGAGAACGATTCCGCCCTCACCTGTCGTGATATTCTTCGTTGCATAGAAGCTGAAGGAGGATATGTCCCCGAAGCTCCCCGCCATCTTTCCATTGAACTCCGCACCGTGAGCCTGGCAGGCGTCCTCGACTACCTTGAGATTATGCTCGTCCGCGATTCCCTGAATCGCGTCGTAGTCAGCTGTCTGTCCGTAAAGGTCTACTGGTAGGATGGCCCTGGTCGCATGCGTAATCCGCCTCTCTACGGACGCCGGGTCGAGCGTGTACGTCTCCGGGTCGATGTCCGCGAACACGGGGCGGCCTCCGCAGAAAAGGACGGTCGAGGCCGTTGCGAAGAAAGTGAGCGGGGGAACTATCACCTCTGAGTTCTCGGAGATCCCCATGAGCAGGTTTGATATGTGCAGAGCGGACGTTCCAGAGGATGTCGCGATTGCGTGCTTTCGTCCGATGTACTCGGCGAACCGACTCTCGAACTCCTTGACCCTCGGGCCTCTGGCAAGGATTCCTGACCTGAGAACTTCCGTGACCGCCTCGACTTCCTCCTCCGAGAGGAATGGACGTGCTATCGGGATCAGAACCTCACACCTCCAGGTCGATCCTCTTCCCGCAAGCGCCGCACGTGTTGTCCTCCGTGAGCTTGTGTCCGCACTCGCAGACGCGTCCGACGACTTTGGCGGGATTTCCGTGGAGCAGGGCATGTGGCGGGACGCTCTTCGTGACAACGCTCCCCGCACCGATCATGGCATATCTTCCGATCGTAATCCCGCAGAGCACTACCGAGCCAGCACCGATTGAGGCATGGTCCTCCACCAGCGTGGGTACCAACTCGAAATCATCCGCCGCAGCGCGCGGGTACGGATCGTTCGTGAACGTCACATGTGGGCCCACGAAGACATAGTCGCCCAGGGTCACACCCTGGTAGAGGGTCGCCCTGTTCTGTATCTTGCAGCCGTCCCCGACCACCACGTCCTTTCCGATATAGACGCACTTCCCTATCCTGCAATTCTTCCCAATTCTCGCGCCTTCCCTCACTTGGACCTCGTTCCAAATCATCGTGTCCTCCCCAATCTCGGCCTGAGTAGAGACCTCAGCGGTTCTGTGGATCGTCACAGGCATCGAATTCGCCATTCCCGCGAAAGGTCCCCAACGATAAGAACTTTGCTCAGTCACGGCACGCGAAACAGTTATCTAAGGAGGGGGATTACGAGCCCGAACAGCTTGATCGAAATCGACGGAGGTTACGGGGAGGGAGGAGGACAGATCCTCAGGATGGCCGTGGCCTTCTCTGCGCTTACCGGGAAGGACGTCAGGATATTCAACATAAGGGCCAACAGACCCAAGCCTGGATTGGCCAACCAGCACCTCACGTCCATCAAGAGCGTGGCAGAGCTGTCCGGCGCGAACGTCGAGAACCTGTACAAGGGGTCCATGGAGATACACTTCGCCCCCGGTGAGCTTTCTGGTGGGGACTTCCGCTTTGACATAGGCACCGCTGGCAGCGTGACCCTGGTGCTCCAGGCCTGTCTGCTTCCCGCCCTTTCGTCCGGTCGCGGATGTCGCATCAGCGTGACGGGCGGTACGGATGTGAAATGGTCGCCTCCCTGGGACTACTTCGAGCACGTGTTCCTGCCCGTGCTCAGGCGAATCGGCGGGGACGTCACCGTGGAGAAGGTCAGAAGGGGCTATTATCCAAGGGGCGGCGGACACATCCGCGTGACTGTGAACCCGTGCAAGGGGTTGAGCGGACAGGAATGGATAGACTTGCCACCTGTGGAGAGGATCGACGGGTTTGCCCACGTCGGGAACCTGCCAGGCCACATCCTGGAGAGAATGGAAATGGCTTTGAGCGGGCTGAAGGATATCGCCGAGACAGTGATTCGGACGGAGAATCTGGGAAAGGATCGCGCCACAGGCCAGGGCGGTGCTGTCGTCCTCCGGGCGGTGGCGGGAGACGTCATCCTCGGGTCGGACGCTCTGGCAGAAAGGGGTGTGAAGGCGGAGAAGGTCGCCCGGAACGCGGCGGAGGCTCTTCTTCGGGAGAGAGACGTGGGAGCGACGGCCGACATGCACCTGTCAGATCAGATTCTTCCCTATCTGGCAATCGCGGACGGACCTTCGACGTTCGTCGTGAGGGAGATAACGGGTCATTCCAAGACGCATATGTGGTTGCTGGAGAAGTTCCTTGACGTCTCCTTCCAAACAAAGAGGCTCGACGGAAAATGGAGAATAGAGATTCAGCCTAGCCGTACATGGAGGGTCTAGCGGGAGCCCGGGCCCTCTTTGCAGTGGCAGTCTGCTTGTGTATGCTCTTCAACTGCATCTCGATTCTTTCCGCCTCCTCGTACAGAGGCTGCGCATCGAGCTCCGTGTGCAACAGGATCCTATCGATCGTCTCTATGACTCGTGCGGCCGCCCGCGCGTCTGGGTAGTCCGGATGCGCCTCGCTCAGTAGGCTGATGACGTTGAAGTCCCGTTTCTTCCCCTCGTTCAGGAGAACACCGGCGACTCCGGTGATGACACCCTCCTCGAAGACCTTTATGGAATTCTCCTTGAGCACGCTACCTGCGAGCTCAGTGCTTCCAATGCCATAGACCTGTACTTCAGAGCGCTCCTCGATGCCTGTGTCCCTGTCCACTATGAGGCCCTCGGGGCACAGCAGGAGTTTGCACTTCTGGTCCTCCGCCCAGTCTATGACGGCCGCCGCTATCACCTTGATGAGATTCGGTGGCGGCTGGAACTCCGATATGAACACGACGATCTTGTCCTTGTTATCTTCCTTCGAACCCGCATAGATGCGGACGGGATTCATGGGTTCCCCGTCTCTTATCAGCGAAACCGTCGGAAAATAAACGGAATCCATTATCGCGATTTGCTCGAGGTTGAGCGCGTTTATGATGTAGTTCGCGACTATCGAGCTCACGAGACCGACGCTCGGAAAGCCGTCTATGACCGTAGCCCCTTTCAGATCCATTCTCCTGAGCTCGTATATGTGGATGTTCTCCATGTTCAGCGTCGATTCAATCTGGGAACCTCTATTTAAGGCTCACCATCCGAAAAACGTTAAATGATAAGGGAATATCACACATCGTGAAACCGCGAGTCATAGTCAACTGCGCCATGTCCGCGGACGGGAAGATAGCTCTTCCCACGAGGCGGCAGACGAGGATATCAAGCGATGAGGACATGAAGCGGGTCCATGAGCTCAGGAACTCCGTTGACGTGATAATCGTTGGCGTTGGCACGGTGCTGGTGGACAACCCGAGCTTGCTGGTCAGCCCCAAGCACGTTTCCGAGATCAGGAATCCCGTGAGGTTGGTGCTCGACTCGAGCGGGAGGACACCTGATGACGCAGCTGTCTTCGATGGTGACGCGGACACCATCGTCGCGACTTCGGATGAATGCCCCCGCGATTTCGGCGGGGGCGAAGTCATCAGGTGCGGAAAGGGCATGGTCAATCTGACGAAGCTCATGTCCGTTCTTCACGACAGGGGATATTCCAGCGTGCTCGTCGA
>JAGMCJ010000177.1 GCA_023129265.1 Thermoplasmata archaeon
GCGGACGTGGACGGGGACGGCGAGATCGAGGTTTTGGCTCTGGGCAAGGACAGGGACCTATTCTCCATCGACGCCAAAACCGGCGTCATAGAATGGACCTTCAGCATCGAGAAGCCGTTCGGACAACCCACAGTCTGGGACATCGATCAGGATGGCGTTGCGGAGATAGTGCTGAGCGCGGCAGGCGGCTTGGTCTACGTCCTTGAGCAAGCTCCTCAACCCGATTTCTCCCCGAGAAGCATGGGGTACTGGAAACATCAGTGCAAGGTCACTGAGCCCGCGGAGGACCATCTGGGCATTACGGACGAGTTCGTGCAGGCAATCGCAGACAACTCGCTCGTGTTTGCGAACGTTCAGTCCAAGGACGACATCTGCAGTATGCTCTGGTCCAATCCGAAGTCGAACATGACGTGGAAAGTGCTGAAACAGCTCATGGCACTCTGGCTCAACGTCGTCTCCGGCTATGTGGACACTTCGGCGGGAATCGATCTCGGGAATCTGACCTCAGTGAGCACGGTGGGAGATGCTATCGCGGAGATCGAGGACATCATCCTTCACAGCAACGACAAGGCTGAACTGGAAAGGGGCAAGAACATCGCAGACGCCCTCAACAACGGCATGGGCGGCTAGAACTCTCTCCACGTGTGGCCGCACTTGGTGCATCGGTATATTCTTGTCTCGGGTTCGTCAGCCGCCCGCGTCTGCCTCAACTGCCAGAAAGCCTCGTTGTTCCTGCAGTCCGGACATTCGATTCTGGTCTTCGGAAGCGTTTCTATGATATCATCGAGGACAAGCGTCTCCATCTTCTCCTTCCTCTTGGCACGAACGACCTGGCGGTCATCTTCCTCTCCGATCTTCCTGGAGTACTTGCACTGTGGATTGCTGCAGACCAGTTCTCCTTTCTCCGGGTACATCAGGGACTGACACTTGGGACAGAAGAGGGACATCCCCGCGTCATAGGGAGAATTTGGATAAAAACCTTTTGTGGCTGGTCAGCGGTAGTTCCTCAAGGCCCTTTCCGTGAGCTTCCGACCGATTCTCTCACGGTCCTCGCCCGTCTTGGTTCTCCGTTTTTTCTGCTCCTTCGCCTTGGTCTTCGCACTCTTGCTCGGCTTCGATGACGCCTTGGTGGGCTTCGGTGTCCCTTTCCCTTGACCACGGGCCTTCTTGCCTGATGCGACGGGAATCTTCTTCATTGACGCGAGGGACGCCTGTTGTCCGTCATACCATCCCCTCGGGGCCGTTGACTGAGCGGTCGCGAAGGGCAAGTAGTCATGTCTTGCGATTATCATCGTGGGGACGCCCGCTCTGGCAAACTCTACCTCACTCCTTCTCTGAGAGGAGACTACCCCGCCGATGTATGCGAAGATCACAGTTACGAGATAGCCATTGAGTCCTAACCCGAGCGTCAGGGCCAGTGATTCCACAAAGGTCGTAACGTAGAGCGTCACGAATTCGATGTAAGGGGCAAGAACCGGAACGTTGGCATACAGGGCTGACGCGATGTAGGAGGGAACACCAGCCACATAGGATATCTCCTCTGAGAGTATCCCACGATCTGCCAAGGCCAACACTATGATGAAGATGGCAACGGGGATGAATGCCGCAATGGCACCCTTCCACGGTCCTCCCGCCCTCCTGCCACCGACATAGCCGGCAATCATCTGCCCGAAGGTTGGCATCCACCACAGCAAAAGGGAAAGGACGAATGTGTATTGCACGGCACTCCAGAAGCTGAACGGGGGATGGGATTCACTTGTCAACTTTCGCGAGTGGGCGTCTCTTTGACCGACGTTTAGGACCCCCGACTGCATCAGCCTCTTGCTGGTCTTATCTGCAGTCCTCAACTTCTTCTTCCTGCGGGTCATTCCCATCCCTAACAAAGTTGGTCGGACTATTGTCCGACAACACAGTTAATATCGTAGGACGTATAAAAGTATTTCGGAACCTGCCAAACACAGACCCACAAACCGCCCTCGCCTCCATTCATGTCGGTGTAACAGATGGAACGATGGGGCTCGGGAAACCATAGGGGGAGGTGGGGGCTCGAAAGCCCCGCAAAGTCCCGACTCCCGGATTTGAACCGGGGATCTGCTGATATCGGCCGATACCGGAGAACTCCGGGAACCAACTACAGTCAGCCGCTCTAGCCGGTCTAAGCTAAGTCGGGAATGCCGCAGGCCGGACTTGAACCGGCGACTTCAAGATCTTCAGTCTTGCACTCTCCCAACTGAGTTACTGCGGCAGCGGAGTTTCATATGATTCTGCCCATATTAAAGTTAGTGTTGCAGCCCTAGATTCGTGAGCCTTTCACTATCACTGATTGGAATGACCAGTTGTAATTGGTGGCGACACATATAAATACGTCATCCAACATTAGAACTAAGAGGAATCCGATTCTTCCAGGTGATGTGATGGAGCCCTCGCGCAAAGCTTTTAGGATAAAGAGGAAACTCAAGTGGGACGATAGGGGAGTGGCTTCTACAGTAGGCACGATCATGGCTTTGATGGTCGTCATGACGTTCTTTTCCATGATAGTGAACCAGTACGTTCCTGTGTGGATGAAGGACGCCGAATCCGCTCATATGAATGAAGTGTACGGACAGTTTGGCACGCTCAAGGGATCGGTTGACCTGCAGGTTCTGTCATGTGTAATCATGCTGCAGAACAACGAACCATGCATGAGAAGCAGTGGGTTCACACCGATTGAAATAGGAATCGACGGTGTCCCTATCTTTTCGGCACCAACCGTCGGTGAACTCTCAGCGCGTGAAGACCGCGGGAAGTTCTCCGTCAATTTCAGCTATCAACATGAGGTCAAGGGCACGAACCAGACGTTCTACGTGAAGCAGAACAGTTCAGGGAACATCGTCCTTAATGTCGCGAACAGGTATTTCGTGAGACAGTGGCTCACGTACGAGGGCGGCGCCATCATCAGATCCCAACAAGAAGGTGAGGTCGTCAAGGGAGAGCCTTCTTTCATGGTAACCAAGAAGGGTGACTACGTCGAGATCTGGATATACCTCATGGACCTGTACGGTGACGGCTCCGTGGGAGGCATCGGAACACAGGGTGTCCACCATAATCTCATTGGGGCTTCGTATGACGTGTACGAGAATGTCAACTCCGACGTGACAATCGTTCACTGGACCCAGAACGGGAAAGCGTGGTATGACTTCTTCAATGAGACGCTGTCGAGGGCCTATGATGTGACGGAGGAGGACTACGAGAACAACTCACCTCCCGAATGGGAGTGGTACAAGACAGGACAGCCAGGGAGCGAGCAGGAAAAGGCCACCAATCCATATTTCGTTGTCATGAGGTCCCAATACGATGACTACTCGATTGTTGAGGTCACGATAGAATCTGACGACGTGGACATCGGGCGGTTGACACTGGTTTCGTCATACTTCGACGTCATCATCGGGGAGACCAGTTCTCGAATCTGAGTCCTACAAAGAGGTATCTGGCATGTTTGGAGCTAAGAAACAGAGGAAAGTCCTGGTGCCAAAGGGCGAATCCACGGCAACGAAGTGGGAGGGAGGTAGAGGTTCCCACCTTACGCCCATCGCACCGACAGAGGAGGAGTGGATAGATGAGCTTGAAATCGTGTCCATAAGGCCTCCCTACAGCTACTCGAGGGTGACTTACGACAACAAGGAGAGCGAGTACATCTACGAGTCGTGGGAGCCCTATCTTACCGAGAGAGAAGAGAAGTTGCTGGCCCTCGTCAAGGATTCGCTCAAACGAACATTGGAGTACGAGACTGGCACTATGGGGCTGAAGGACAAGGAGGAGTTCCTCAAAGAGAGCATAGACAGCTTCTTCAAGAGCAGGGGGATGAATGTTGACGGAAATTCCCGGGACAAGATCGTCTACTACATCACGAGGGACTACGTGCGTTACGGTCCGATCGATGTTCTGATGGCCGATGAGGCGATTGAGGATGTCTCGTGCGATGGTGTTGGCGTTCCTCTCTTCATATTCCACAAGAAATACGAGTCCATCAAGACGAGGGAGAGGTTCGACGATGAGAATGACCTCAATTCGTTCGTCGTTGGACTGGGGCAGAGATGCGGGAAGCAGATCTCTGTGGCAAATCCCATCCTGGACGGAACCAGCTATGAAGGCCATCGTATCCAGGCCACCTACGCAAGAGAGGTGACCACACGAGGTTCATCTTTCACTATCCGAAGGTTCAAGGAGAAGCCGTTCACTCCGACAGAGCTCATAAGGTACAACACGGCATCGTCAGAGATGGTGGCATATCTGTGGTTGGCCGTAGAGCACGGAAGGTCCATGATGATTTGTGGTGGGACTGCCACGGGCAAGACAGCGACTTTGAATGCGGCGGCGTTATTCATCAGGCCAGGCGCAAAGATCGTATCCATCGAGGACACGAGAGAGATCAACCTTCCGCACGAGAACTGGATACCTGGAACCACGAGGAGCGGCGTTGGCGAGAAGGGGCTGGATGGAAAGGCCGCTGGCGAGATAGACATGTTCGACCTCGTGAGGGCCGCTCTGAGACAGAGGCCCAACTACATCATTGTCGGAGAGGTCCGAGGAAGGGAGACATACACGATGTTCCAGGCTATGGCGACAGGCCATCCGACGATGTCCACCATGCACGCGGACTCTGTGAAATCGATGGTCAACAGACTTGAGAACCCGCCCATCAACACGCCGAGAATCCTG
>JAGMCJ010000178.1 GCA_023129265.1 Thermoplasmata archaeon
TTGTGATAAAAATCCCCATGACGCCCGAGGGCCTGAAGGCAACGAGGGCGCTGAAGGATGAGGAGATCAAGACGAACGTGACCCTGGTCTTCTCCTCGAACCAGGTCCTGCTCGCCGCGAAGGCGGGAGCCACTTTTGTGAGCCCGTTCATCGGAAGGCTCGACGATCAGGGACAAGTGGGCATGGAAGTGATAAGGGAGACCGTAACGATACTCGAGACCTACGACTTCGACACGCAGGTGATCGTTGCGAGCGTCAGGCATCCCATCCACGTCCTCGAGGCTGCCTTGGCGGGAGCTCACGTAGCCACCGTTCCGTTCGACGTGCTCAAGAAGATGACAAGACATTCCCTGACGGACGTCGGGATAAGGAAGTTCTTGGAAGACTACAAGAAGATACCGAAGTGACTCCCATCCGGGAACCGCTCAGCACGTCCCGCCAGTGTCGTGTATCAACTTAAATACTTCACGTCCGATATTCCAGATACATGGAGATCAAGAGGGAGTTCATCCCAGTTATCTCGGTCTCACTGCTCCTGCTGTCAGTCTTCGCAATAGGCAACCTCTCCTACAACATCGAGAACCTGGAAACGGGGGAGGAATACATACCCGAGTTCCCCGAGCAACAGGAGCCGAATGTGTCCAACAGGACGATCCTCGCCGCCGATCCCGGCATGCTCAAGCTGGCCTTCATCGGTTTCATCGTGACCCTCGTGGTCATAATCGTCGCGGGCGTGGCCTACGCGATATACAAGGGGGAGAGCCTCTCCGATTTTCTCCCGATATTCGAGTTCCTCGGAGGCATTCTCGCAATCGCCTTCATCATAGGCGGCGTTCTGTTCTTTCATGAGATATCTGGATTCTTCGAGGGCTTCATCAGGTATTTCTCCTTCGGCGAGCCCGCAGAGGGAGGCGGGCCCACGGGTCCTGGCGGGAAAGTCGAGACGACGCGGGAATTCCCCATTTTCTTCACGATCGCATTCGTCGCCGCGCTCATCATGGCCATCTCCCTCTTCATGTACCATTTCCTCCCTTCGTTCAGGGAGGCGGTTCTCTCCGAAGAGAGGGAGCGGGCGAAAAAGAAAAGGACACTGGCCAAGAAGGTGAGAAGGACCATCGCAGGGCTCGAATCGGGCGAGGACTTCAGAACCACCATCCTCAGATGCTACTCGGACCTGTGCTTCGTTCTAGCATTCAGGGGCGTTCTCGGGCGTCCGTCGATGACTCCCAGAGAGTTTGAGAGGATTGCGGCGAGGAAGGTGGGGCTATCCCCGAGGTCAATCAGGACCCTCACGGGCGTCTTCGAGGTCGCCAGGTACAGCGACCATGAGATCTTGGAAGGACAGAGGAACGCGGCCGTGCGCAGCCTGAAGGACATCGAGGCCGAGCTGGAGGTGTCCTAGTGCACAGGCACGAGAGCGTCACCGACTATCGAACGGAGGATCTCATGCATGCCACTTACGGGATCGTTCCGGGAAAGGATACGAAGGGCCGTTACCTCATATCGAGAATGAACATCACCGGGTTCTACATCATGACCATGTTCCTTGTTGGATTCCTCGCGATGATGCTGTTCTACGCGCAGTTCAGCGGCATACTCAGGTGGATAATCGTGCTGCTCCTCATCTCCTCAATGGGTTTCGGGATAGCCTATCTGTCATCAAGGAACACAACCAGCCCAGAGCGATTGTCCCCGGACCACATGCAGAGGGATGTCCAGTGGGGGGAGATCGCCAGGCTGACGGGGATCCTGAGGAGGGCGGAGAAGAACTACAGGTACAGTCAGCTCGAGGCAGTGGAGAGGATAAGGAAGACCGTGATAGACAGGATACAATCGCAAAGGGATATCAGCGACGAGGAGATGGGGGATGCGCTCCAGGACGAGGAAAGGCTCATGGAACTCGTGGGCGATGAGGAGGTGGCTGTCTTCCTTCTGGCTAGTGAGAAGGACCTATCCAACTGGTCATCCATAGTCAGGGAGAAGCTCCCGGTGATGAGCTCGTTCAGGGGGTCGAGAGGCTTCAACGAGAGCGTTCTGTCGGTGCTGGAGAGGATGGAGGATTGGCAATGAGAATCGAGGAACTCACGGATACTGTGAAAAGGCTGAATCAGGAAGTGGGAAAGGCGATAGTCGGAAAGAGGTCCGTCTTGGAGAAGGTCATGATAACGATACTGTCCAACGGGCACTTGCTGCTTGAGGACGTCCCTGGACTGGCGAAGACCCTGATGGCGAAGAGCTTTGCCGCGTCCCTCGGCTGCAAGTTCACTCGGGTCCAGTTCACGCCCGACCTTCTTCCGGCGGACATCACGGGGACGCACATATTCGACAGGAAGTCCAGCGACTTCGTGCTCCGAAAAGGGCCGGTCTTCACCAACATCCTGCTCGCTGACGAGATAAACAGGGCACCGCCAAAGACCCAGGCCGCGCTCCTAGAAGCCATGCAAGAGAAGCAGACGACACTCGAAGGGGAGACGTTCACACTGCCCGCGCCGTTCGTCGTGCTTGCCACCCAGAACCCGATTGAGTATGAGGGCACATACCCGCTTCCCGAGGCCCAGATAGACCGTTTCTTGATGAGAATCGACATCGGATATCCGACGTCGAAGGAGGAGAAGGAGATAATCGATCGAAGGAAGGCCAGGCGGAAGGATGATGTCGACATAGGAAGGATGGCCAATCCTGAACTCGTGATCGAGATGCAGTCCGCCGTCGAGGACGTGCACGTGGATGATGACATCGAGGAGTACATCGTTGAGATAGTGGGCAGGACCAGGAAGCATCCCCAGGTGGAGATAGGCTCAAGCCCGCGCGGGTCACTCGCTCTCTTCAAGCTCTCGAAGGCGAGGGCGGCTATCTATGGCAGGGATTTCGTCATACCCGATGATGTGAAGGACGTCGCCGTGCCCGGTCTGGCGCACAGGCTGATCCTCAAACCTGACCCGTGGATCAAAGGAGTCCGGACTGAGAGCATAGTCTCCAGTGTCCTCGAGAAGGTTCCCGTTCCGAAGGTTGATTAGGTGAGGACGCCTGTTTCTTCCTGGCTTGGGACCGCGGTCATCATCCTGCTGATTGCAGGCCTCTTCACGGGAAGCTGGCTGCTCCTCTCGCTCATTTTGCCCATAATCACTCTGATCGCCATTTCTGCGATACTCTCGGCGCCAGAATTGGACATCGTCGTGTCAAGGGACGTGGGTGCCAGAAGGCTTCCTGAGGGTGAGGTAATCGAGGTTCACATTGACCTGGAGAACATGGGATCCAGAGTGTCCCTTCTCGAGGTCTACGATGTCCTCCCGGGAGACATGTCCGTCGAAGAAGGAAGCA
This sequence comes from Thermoplasmata archaeon, assembly GCA_023129265.1. GTDB lineage: Archaea > Thermoplasmatota > Thermoplasmata > RBG-16-68-12 > JAGMCJ01 > JAGMCJ01. Next base: position 3,322 of record JAGMCJ010000178.1, read on the forward strand.
ACCACTTCGTCACCCGACTCGCGGCCAACGAGACGGTCCACCTCCGATACAGGGTGAAATGCGGAAGGAAGGGGAAGTACAGAATCGGGCCCACTGTCTTGAGAAGCTGGAGCCTGTTGAGGACCTCCTACAATGAGCGCATATTCCCAAGCCTGGACGTCGTGACGGTCATACCGAAGGGCGAGGACATCCGGAGGCTGAAGATAAGTCCAAGAAGAACGAGGATGTGGTTCGGCCAGATAAGATCAAGAAGGTCTGGCATCGGCACGGACTTCTGGGGCATAAAGGAGTACCACGCGGGGGACGAGCTGAGGAAGATCAACTGGAAGGCCTCCGCGAGATTGGACAAGCTCTTCTGCAACCAGTATGAGGGCGAGAGGAGCGGGGACGCGATAATCGTGCTCGACGCGAGGAAAGAATCCGACGTGGGACTTGCGCAGAGAAGCACGGTCGAGAGCGGCATTCGGGCCGCGGTCAGCGTAGCCGCTAAGATTCTCGAGACGAGGAACCGAGTCGGCCTCATCATCCAAAGGGATGTCCTGGACTGGGTGTATCCGGGGTATGGAAGGAAGCAACTGTTCAGGATAGTCAATGCACTGGTCCAGGTCCGTCCTGGAGGGAGGTGGCCCTTTGAGCACGTCACCTGGGTCGTGTCCAGGTTCTTCCCGATGCATTCCCAGATCATCATGATAACACCGTTGATAGACAAGAAGGCGGTCGACTGTGTCGTGAACCTCTGCGCTCGGGGACACGACATACTGATCATATCACCTTCTCCGTTGGAGGCAGTGGAGAGTGAGGGACTCCCGCAGAGAGTTGCCCACGTGACACTGAGAATGGAGAGGGAGAACGTCATCCGGAGATTGAGAAGGTACGCGAGCGTCGTAGATTGGGACACTTCGAGGCCGCTCGCAGCGGCAATGAGGGTGGTGGGACCATATCCAGGGCGGAGATAGTCATCAGAACGCTCACCGCGATTGAGGCCTCTTTGGTCATCGTCATGGCGGCATGGACTGTCCACTCGCTTTTCCAGTCCCCGGAAAACGCGTTCTTTCTACCAGGAATCGGCGTCGCGGTATCGGCCTTGTCACTGGCTCTGCTCGGTGTGGCGATTGGGAGACATGCCATTCACGCGCCCTCGGTCCTCCTGATCGCGGCCGTGTTCGTCGTGCAGAACGTGTTCATCGTCCCCGCGCATGTCGCCCTGCTCTTCCTGTTCGTGACCGTTTCGGCCTTTGTGATGCTTCTGGACAGGCAGAGGTCGTTCTTCGCGGACATATTCGGTTCTCTGAAGGGGGAAGGAGAGATGCTCCGGGCAACCACCAGTGCGGCGAGGAATTCCGTGGCCAGGCTTGCCGCAGTTTGTG